>NZ_JBHNMF010000006.1:0-29011 GCF_048562965.1 Thiolapillus sp.
AGGATTTCGCCGGTGAATGCCTTGAGATAGGTTTTATGGGGCCGTTAAGCGTCTAAACGGTCGTTCATTGGCGTTGATTCAGGTTTTGAATGCCCCTTAAGCAACTACGGTGAATTTCAACATCAAGGTTGTGTTGGATTGAACTTTACTCAGGTAATAGGGCTCTTACTTTCAATCGTGCAATATGTGTAATTTGGTGTATAATTTTGGTTGCGCTTAACAAGCACCTGAAGGGGGAATGGATGTGGCCGACTACAAAAAGCTAGAAAATCAACCGCTTAAGTTCGTGCTCGCTGAATTCCGCTTCTCACCTGTAATGCAGATCGCTGAATACGTACCAGAGATTCAAGAGGCATTGCGAAAACAGTATCCAATACCAGAGAAACGAAGCGAGCAAACAGTCCAGGTACAGCCAGGTGGTATCGCCGTCTCGGCTATAGATCGCTGGGCTTTCATTTCATCGGACAAGAAAAGCGCTATCGATATCAACCAAGAGCGTCTTGTCTATATCACGTCAGAATATCCAAGGTTTGCTGGTTTCTCAGACGCATGCAAACAGGCAATTGAGACTTTGGTAAATATTGTTGAGCCTAGCTTGATTTTGCGTATTGGGCTTAGATATAGCGATCTGGTAATTGTTGATGATGGTGAGGAAATTACCGGGTTGGTCAATGAGCACTTCGGGTTGCCAAATTGTATAGAGTCTCTTGGAGAAGCCCGTCAACACAGCACCGATACCTTTTTGCATACAGAGATGGGTGGACTTGCTATAAGAACTCTGTACGGCAAGCATAATCTCACTTGTCTTCCCGATGTTCAGGGTTTACCTATATCCATTACGGCAGACGCTGTGCCAAGCGAACGGATTATTCTTGATTTTGACCATTACTGGGAAGCAAAGGATGAATCTGTTAGCTTTGAGACAAACGATGTATTAGAAAAATTAGCTATGTTGCACGAAACATCCAGAGAGGCATTCTGGAAAGTAACCACGGACTATGCGAGGAATGAAAAATGGGCTTGATAGCACCTGATTTTCCGCCTGACGCATATTGTGCCTCAGGGACATTTAATCGTTATGCAAATCCTCCAGCCATTCATTTAATGCTTCCAGAAGGTGAAGGGCCTAAGCAGTTATTCTCTTTGTACCAAGGTTCTGGTGGCGTGGTTGCAAGTCTGCTTAGCATTACTCCCAGCGGTGCTAATACTCAGGTACATACAGCACCTCAAAACAAACTGGCAACTGTAGTAAATGAAATTTCCTTGGCGTTTGGATTGACAAAAGAAGAATTGGCGCAGGTTTGTAATGTTCAGAGCAGGAAGACCCTTTATAACTGGATAAATGGAGAGGCTAAGCCAAGGAAATCTGCAATGAGCAGAATTTTTGATTTATTAGTCATCGCTAGAGCATGGATCAGTTCTGGTTTTACTACTGATCGGGAACAGCTACATGAACCTGTGCTTGGGAACCAAAGCGTATTTGATCTTCTAAGCCAGTCCGAAATCGATAAAGAACGTATCCTTTTTGCCGGATCAAGATTGAATATGCTATCTCCAGCAAAAGACGAACTTTCAGATCCGTTTGCTTAACTAAAATGGAGCCTGAGAGACTTGGTTGGCAGTCAACTAGAAGAAGCCGGTTGGAGACAAGGTTCCATAGTTAGTGCCACGGATGTTCAACACCTAGTCGACATTATAGGCAGCATACCCTATGCGGAGGATCTAGTGCTTTTGGTAGCATCGCAGTCATGCGATATAGCAAATAACAATGTTGACACAGATCCATATATTGAGTTGTCGGTTGCTAGGAAGATTGAAGAATCCAAGGGGCATTTAACCTATAACAAGAATCCTCGGATTCTCCATACGTACGTCACATGTCGAACGAGCGATGGAGATGTTTTTTCTGAAGAAATCCTTGAGCTAAAGGCGTTTGAAAGGATTGTCATTCAAAAGGAAGTTCTTGCGGAACTACAGCCTGACCCGGATAGAGTTTTAGAAGACAGGCAGTTGAAAAGTTATGTTGCTTGGCTGGCTGCTAGGTATTCACGTCCAGCTCTGCCCACGACATTTAATAATCTAATCAGAGATGCAGACCCTAAAGGCAAACTAAGAAATAAAGTAAAAAAAGGTAATGAACAGCTTGTTGGAATATACGTTGAAATAATACCTGACGCTGAAATCAAAGATGATGAATCTTACAATGTGAACTTGCTTGGCTTGCTGCCTGCTGGGTTTGTCGGAGATTCAAGCAAAGCCGAAAACGCGATAAATGCGTATGCTGATGTTTTGCGCAGTGCTGGAATGGAAGTAACAGTGGCTACCCATACAGAAGATAAGATATCGTTAGCTATGATAAAACGTTTTAAACGTTTTTATTACGACGATCTGTCTTTGAAGGAAGAAACGCCTCTACCACCTGAAACACAGAACATATTGTAGAAATCTGCTTTTCAAAAGGGACTCTATATCTGTCAGCCAAGCTACGCAGATAGAAGTTATTTGTTTCAAACCATCTCCCCCTTAAACACCACAACCCCACAAATCCGTGCATTCTGGTCGACCTCGATGATCGGGTTTGGCCACTCCGGGTTCAGTGCCTTCAGGTACTGACGGCCTTCTTCGACGATAAGCTGTTTGAAGGTGGCCTCTGCGGTGTCTTCAATCATGACGACCACGTATTTTCCATGGGTGGGGTCGGCATGAGGATCCACGAAGATCAGGTCACCATCATGGAATTTGGGTTCCATACTGATGCCACGCACGCGCAGGACATAGGAATCATTGCTGCAACTGACCGGACAGGGCAGTAGCTCCTGACCGTATTGCGGTTGGTAACCTTCTGCAATTTCCATCCATTCGCCGGCCTGCACCCAGGAGATTACCGGGCAGAGGCTGCGGATATCCGGCCCGAGGTGTGCATTGACATCCATTCCAGCAATGTGTGACTGATCCCATTCATCCGGATGTGGCTCGTCCATCCAGCCTTCGTATTTGCCCATGCCGCGTTCCAGCTTTTCGGCCAGATCGTCGCCGATGTTCCGTGGCGTGCCTTTCTTGGTACGCATCTGGCGCCGGACCTGACTGATATAGGAACTGTTGGTACCGGCGCGTTCGGCCAACTTGGCGGCCGAGCCGGCTTCAGCGATCAGAAGCTCGAGATTTTTCAGGCGAATTTGTTCGGGGATACGTGTCATGCACAACACTATAGCAGAAATTTAGCACAACGATAAACATTTAGTTGGGAAGTTAGCTTGCTGATAGATATGCATGGTGCTAATGTTTGACGGCATGAAGCTAAGGACGTTTTTGAAATATGCCACCAAGCGGGAACGCGCCGAGTTGGCTACCGTTTGCAACGACTCTGTCGCCTATTTGTATCAGCTGGCTGGTCAGCACCGACACGCGAGTCCCCAGATGGCGACACGAATCGAGCAGGTCAGCCAGCAGGTGGCGGAACGTTCCGGAGGGCGACTGGAGCCTGTGCCGAGAGCAAGCCTGGTTCGCCATCCGGAGATTTTCGTTGGCCTGCAGGGTTGGGGATAAGTAATGGCCGGAAAAACCCCAATATCCTCCTCGACGCCACAGATGATCGAAATCTCCCGAATCCAGCCCTACGAGCACAACCCGCGGCATGGCCGCAATCCCGAATATGACCGGATCAGGGACTCGATTCGCAACACCGGTCTGGATCAACCACTGGTGGTTACGCAGCGGCCTGATACTACGGACTATATTGTCCATGCAGGCGGTAATACACGCCTGATCATATTGAAGGAGTTGTTTGCCGAGACCGGTGATCCGCGTTACGCCACAGTACCCTGCCTGTTCAAACCCTGGTGCTGCGAATCCGATGTCCTGTTGGCGCATCTACGGGAGAATGACCTTCGCGGAAGCCTTACTTTCATCGATAAAGCGCGCGCGGTTTGTGAAGCGCAAAAACTTCTTGCCGAAGAACTCGATCTCGATGTGATCTCTCAAAGACGCCTCGAAGCAGAACTTCGCCGCGCTGGATATCGCATCACCCAGGCGCGAATCTCGCAGATGGAATATACAGTCCGTCGATTGTTGCCGGTCATCCCCATTGCACTCGAAAGTGGACTCGGCAGGCCCCACGTGGAACGTATTCGAAGATTGGAACGCGCCGCCTACACGATCTGGCGTGATCGGTGCTCTGAGCCTGCAGACGATTTTGATGAAGTATTCACAACACTGTGCCGCCGCTACGATGGTCCCGACTGGGATACCGATGTGCTGCGCAGTGCCCTAGAATCTGAGATTGCTGCGGCATTGGATGTCAGCATACATACCGTGCGCGTGATGCTCGATGCCGAGCTGGCCGGACGGGAACTGGTGATCCCGGAGATTGAAGAAGTTCCAGAAGAAACACCTGAACCAGAGGGCACTGCAGATGATTCGTATGGCGTTCACATAGATCAGGACGATGACAGTCCGGACGTTTCAAGCTCGGCCACATCCAGCACTGATCGAACATCCACTGATGGATCATCGCGTGAATTGCCGGATCATCCAGATTCCGACAATGAAGCTGGTCCTGGTCAGGTTGAAGATGATGACAGTGAGTCCACTGATCCCGGTTCAGAACTACCGAGCCTTCCTAACGACGCCAGTCCCAGCGATCTGAAGTCATTGCGCGGCCGTGCCTGGACGCTCGCGGCGAGACTGGCCCAGCGTAATGGCATGGCTGACCTCGTTGAACCGGTGTCCGGCAAGGGATTGGGTTTCGTATTGCGCGATGTGCCGGATCCCACACTGGCGGATCAACTCGACGAAGACAGCTTGAGTCAGCTCACCATGCTGTGGTGGCAGTTAGCTGCCTGCGCCGAAATGACCTATGCGCCACTCGAATCCATCTTGCCGCTGCTGCCGGATGAGTCCATTCTTCGCCGCGCCCTCGAAACCGAGGACGCCGATCTGTTGTTCAACAATATCTGGACACTGGATCCGGGGCACACGGGCTACCGGCTCTGGCGGCCACTCGATGACCGGGACTGGCGTGATCTGCTTGGCCTGATGGATACTTATCGCTGCATCCGCCGACTTGCAGCGGATACCGGTGTGTCGGTCTGGGAGTAAAGGCGATGGAAAGCACGAAGGAATCCGATCTGGTCACCGCCGTGTTGATGTACGCTATTCGCTGCCTGGCCGAAGGCGACCATGTGGCCTTGCAAAACATGAAATTCGGTCCCCGTGAAATCGAGGCCCTGCGGGAGATGAATGTCTCAGATCTCTACCGCGTTGAATCGCTTCGTGCCCACTGCCTGGACATTGCCCTGAATCGGCAGGTGTACTGGCCGATGATCGATCACCTGCGGGTGCAGCGTGAATCGGAAGAGACCTTGCAGTCACTGATCGCTGCCGATGCGCCGCATGAGATGTTGTTGATCCTGTTCGGGTTGAATGCCCGTGATTACGGTCGGCTGCGGCGTACCCTGTCAGTGAGTCCCTCGGTGGGGCGCCCCCCAGAGGCCGACGAGGAAAGCTCCCACCGGCTCTGGCAGGCCTGGTCGAGCCGGGTCGATGTACCCTGTCAGTGAGTCCCTCGGTGGGGCGCCCCCCAGAGGCCGACGAGGAAAGCTCCCACCGGCTCTGGCAGGCCTGGTCGAGCCGGGTCGATGGGGAGACAACCGGATTACTCGCGCCCACGGATTACCTGGAACTCCACCGGGAGACCGGGGTGCCGATGCGCGCCATCTGGAATCTGACCCAGCGATGGGCCCAGTACGGAAACCTGACCGGCCAGAATGACGATGATGCCGCTCAGGTAGGTGACGATGGATGAGCAGGCAGGCGCTATTCGTCCTGAGACACTCGCCCTCGATAAACTGATCAAGGCCACCATTGCCCGTGTGGAGTCATCACCCGATGGTGGCGCCACCGACACGGTGCTTTTCCTCGGGAACCGGCATCAGTCGTTTCCCACTGCCGTAATCCGCGACCCGGTACTCGAGCCAGTCGACAAACTGGTGTGGATGGTCATCATGCTGGCGGTTCGGGAGACCGGGGCTAATACCGCTTTTCCGAGTTATGAGGCCATTTCCCGCATGGTCAATGTTTCTTCGCGTTCCACGATTGCCCGTGCAATTGCCATCCTGCGCGCTTCACGCTGGTTGACTCTGTGCGATCGGATACGCAATGCCAGTGGCCGGTTTCGCGGTAATGTTTACGCTCTGCATGATGAACCCTTGCCACTGGCGGACGTGATTCACCTTGATGGTGACTACATGGCCTTTCTGAACAAGGCTGTGAGCCATGGCCATGCGCGGGTGCGTACGGTGGCTCAGGGCGTGCTGGCGTCCATCGATGAGGATGTCGGGGATGGGCGCAACGTGTGTGCACTGGAGCATCCGATCGAACGGCGGATACAGTCTGCGGTGGACACGGGTAACGGTGGTCCACGCCGTTTCTTCTCGTTTACCCGGAAGGTTATCAAGCAGATACACCATGACCAAAAATCGAACACGGCAGAGACCCACGTTCGAAAATCGAACGCACAAAAATCGAACTCAGGTTGTAGTAGTAATAATAATAAAAAAACTACTACTACTTGTGGTAAGGACTCGTCAAAATTTATGCATGCCGGTGAGCATGGAAAACCGCTGGTGTATCCACGACGCCTGAGCGACAACCAGCGCGGCATCGCAAATCGCTATCTTGGCGTGCTTGAGCCAGAGCAGCGCCAGCAGATCCTCGATGAACTGGAGGGGCGGTTCCAGGCCGAGCAGAAGGGCATGAAGCCGGTCTACGACGAGATCAGCTTCCTGATTCGGCTCTGTGAGCGGATGAAATCCGGTGAATTCGTGCCAAATCTCGGCATCAAGGTGCGAGATGCCCGGCGTGTCCGGGAAGCGGACCGTCAGCAGGCATTGCACAGTGATACCTCCACGGCGCCGAAGGAAACCGAGGAGCAACGACAGAAGCGTATGGCGATGGCAAAGGAGCGCCTGAATGAAATTCGGAAGGCGTTGGGAATGCAGAAAGACAAGGATCCGTTATCCGAAGCTAAAGACACATAAGGTTTCCTTTAAGTGATTCCACTGGAATCACCTGTCGAAATTCGAACCTGGTATATAACCCTGCCATGTCTCGGCGGGATTTTCCCTTGTTCATCAAGAGTGCACATGCGTTGATACGCGCATATTCATGCAACAAGAACCCCGACAGCCTGTGACTGCAGAAAACATCATTCCCGAACCCGATGGCCATGAAAAACTGGGTCCTCTGCGCGGCCAGGCTTGGCTGACCCTGCATACGAATCAGGCGCGTCGGCTGATACGTGGCCGTAACGGCACGAAGGGACGGTCGCCGATCATCGGTTTGGGACTCTTCGCCGACAGGTTGCGGCTGATCTGGCAGGCGGCGCGCAATGATGATCCGTATGCGGACTGGTGGCTGATCAAGGTGCATGAAGCCATCACAGAACGGGAGGCTCTATTCCAACGTCTCCAGCGGGATCTGGATGAGCGGCTGACGCAGATGGGTTCGATCGAAGTTGCCGTGGCCGTGTCCGAACGTCCATACCGGATTCCGCTTCAGTTCGCCAATCCTTACGCCTACCAAGCTGCACGCCTTGTTTCGACCTACGATGCCGTGGTCTGTGCGGCGCTGACGGCCAGCCACATCGGTGCGCTGGATCGTGCATCCCGTGCTCATGTCATCGAGTTGGGCGCACGCAAGATCCGTGGTCTGTTCATGATTCCCCAGGGTTATCGTTTCCTGCGCATCGAGCGGTCAGACATCCGGAAAGGCAACGAGAAAAGTATTCAGGCGACCCAGTTTATGGGCACGGTGCCCGATGATGTCTTGCGTGGTGAACGCCGTGCACCGCTGGCGCCAACTCAACGGTGCTTGTCATCGGGATTCTCCAGGAATCTCGGATTCCATCACGCACCCTCTGCACCGGAAACAGAGCCACCTGTTGATAAAAACGACGACGCTTGATGTATCAGGTTTCCTCTGGCGTGTCCGCCGCGTGTCTCCATAATCCTGTGCTTGTTTGAAGTCGATGGAGCCGTCTTGTCATGGCAAAAGCAAAGCCAGGAATCCGCGTCACCATACAGCTCGATCCCCGTGTGGCGCTGGAGTCCGTCCTGCTGAACCGGCACAGGCAACTCCCGGTTAGCCGCCGGCAGGAATGGTTGCGCGGATTGCTGGTTCAGGGGTTTCGATCCGAGACCGAGGCGTTGCGCAGTACATCTGACGATACGAAACGCGACTCGACCATGGCGTTCACGAATTGGATGCCCCGGTCGCCGCGCCAGCCTGTCGAACCTCCCGAGTCTGCGCCTGCTGTTGTGAGGGCAGAGCCAGTACCAGCCAAGGCGGGTACTAAACCCTTCGCGGCCCTCGGTAAGGTGATGGGCACAAGGTGATGGGTAGAGGGCTGGTTATCTACGCATTCAATAACGAACAGAGGATTGAAACTCATGACAGACTCATCCCCAATAAATCCCGTACCGGTTGGCCTCGATGATGGCTATGCATTCACCAAGATCGCGCTCCCGGATGGTCGACTACTCGCGATTCCTTCACGTGCCCGGGTGGGTCAGTCCGGTGTGACTTGGATCCATGAGGCTGAGCAACGTATCTCTGAGTATGAGACCGACGATACCGTGTATTCAGTTGGTGCCGTTGACGGTGTGCCCACACATTTTGAAGGCTACCCGTGGTCCGGCTTGAACCGGGCGGTTGTTCAACACGCCCTGCAACAAGCCGGACTGGCCGGGCAGAGCGTGCATGCGGTTTCTGGTTTGCCTATCAGTACCTTCTATCGCAAGAGTGGCGAACACCGGCAGGAAACTATTGCCAGGAAACGCGACAGCCTCAAGCAGGCAGTTCGCCCGCTTTCGGATGCGCTGCCAGTGGGCATCGCATTCCATGAGGTCATACCGGAGGCTCTGGCCGCCTGGTATGACTACGTGATCGTTGATTTGGAGGATGGTGTCACCCTGGATGCGGATCGTGTATCCGTGCCGGTCGCCATCGTCGACATTGGCGGGCGCACGACCGACTACGTGGTGGTGAAGGATCAGGGCATCCTGCATGCCTCGTCCGGTTCGCTGCAGTGCGGAATGTTGAACGTGAAACAGTGCGTGACCGATGGCATCCAGGAACGCTTTGATCTGGAGTCACTGAGCGAACAGATTGTTTCCCATGCGATCGAGAACAAGGCCGTTCGCTTGCAAGGCAAGAATCATGACGTTGCTGCGCTGGTCGAGGCCGCCAAACGAGAGGTCGTTGAGCAAATCCATGATGAGACCCGCCGGCAATTGGGCTTGGGCATCGAGCTGGATCGTGTGCTGTTCGTCGGCGGCGGAACCGTGGCGTTGGCAGACCACATTGCCAACTGGTTTCCGCATCAGGCGATTGCCGAACATCCTGCATTTGCCAACGCCCGGGGCATGCTCAAGTACCTGCGCTATGTCTGCGAGGCCTCCGATGCGGCCTGATTGCACTCGTTATACCGGTTTTATCCGTCGCCACTGCGGTTCAGTGGCAATCGAGGCACCGTCGGGCCGTGCAATCGGTGCACAGCGGCAGTTTTCTGCCGTCGGTCCTTTCTCAAGAGGGTGGAACCTGTTTCCACCTGTTCACCCTGCCGGGCAAGCATCCCCATCAGGGGCGCGCTTGATCCGGGTTTTTTAACATCTAAGGAGCAAGCGCTATGTCTACTAACGAAACCAAGCAGTATTTCGATCTTCACACCACCGGCATCGGTTATCTCAACCGTATCCGGGAGGTGACGCCGAAGGAGGGTAATCCCTTCCTGAGTGTCACCATCGCGGCCCTTCGTGGCAGCGTCGACAACGCCCAGTACACGCATTTCGAGTGTCGCGTGTCCGGCAAGCAGGCGCAGGAAATCGTGCGTCAGCTCAAGCCGGCCGTCGAGGGCAATCAGAAGGTACTGATCGGCTTCACGCTCAGTGATCTCTTTGCCGAGTCCTTCACTTTCAAGAACGGGGACAAGGCTGGCGAGACCGGTATCAGCCTGAAGGCCCGGCTACTGCGCATTGCGTGGGCCAAGGTCGACGGGCAACCGTTCTACACCGCACAGGAAGACGCGGCGTAACTCAACCACTGACCGGGTAACTCAGTTACCCGGTCACTTTCAACCCATCGGGGGATCATTCCTCCGAGGGGCTGATCTCCCTTTATTCTGAGGAGATCAGTCATGAAGAAAACGGAATCATCCGTAGAAGCGTTGGCCGAGGATCGGTTGTCCGGTCTGAAGCCAGCCGACTTGAACGAGGTGGAAAAGCAATCGGTGATCACACTGGCGATGAAGGTACTGGCCATCAAACATCGGGCCGGAAGGGCTTTGAGTAAACCGGACGAGACGCGGGATTATCTGCGTCTACGCCTGGCAGACTACCGTAATGAAGTCTTCGGTTGTCTGTTTCTCGATAACCGTCACCGGATCATCGCCATGCGTGAGCTGTTCCAGGGCACCATCGATGGGGCCTCGGTTCACCCGCGGGTAGTGGTGCAGCAGGCCATGGAGGTGAATGCCGCCGCCCTGGTCTTTTACCACAACCATCCATCGGGCGTTGCTGAGCCCAGTCACGCGGATGAGGCGATTACCCGCCGACTGAAAGAAGCACTTGCATTGGTTGATGTGCGGGTGCTGGACCACTTTGTAGTCTCGGCTGGTGAGTCTGTCTCGTTCGCTGAACGTGGGCTGCTCTGAAGTCCATCATTTTTTACAAACCCTGCCGGGGAAGCTTCTTCTTCCCCGGCAGGGAAGGAGGTGTGACCTGGCGTCTATCCATCACAGGAGAAAACCCATGAGTAACATTTCCAATGAACAGTCTGCTGAATCGTTTTTCGGTGAAGTCATTTCAACCTATACCCGTGCACAGGCCATCGAGGACGGTGTACTGATCGATGCGGGTTCCATGGCCAGCGAGGCGGGTTTCAAATGGCCCGTTGCGCTGACATCTGCAGTCTGGGCTGATTGCGTGGCCTGGGCCGAGGATGACAGTGAACAGCAGGTGCATCAGGATCAGTCGGGCAGGTTATGGGATGTTTTGTATATGGCGTCCCACGCCATTCGCACGAGCAAGGATCCGGGTGACCGGCTGTTGTTCCAGCTCTATCGGGTAGCCCGTGACGGTCACTCGACGGAAGCGGTGCTGGTTACGCTGAAACTCATCATCGGACCGGGTGATGCCGGTGAACCGGTCATCACGATCCTGTTACCAAATGAGGACTGAAGCGTAGTACCCATGCTGTTCACTCAACCGATCAAGTCAACGACTTGAGTTTTTCACCACACCCACCGGGGGGACTTTCTCCCTGGTGGGTGATGGTCTCCCCCTGTAACCAACCAGAAGGAGATCATGATGAAATATGTTGTTCAATACACCTTACCCTACGAGCACCGGGTCATGGTCGGCATCGAGGCCGACAGTCCGGATGCCGCGGTCACGAATGCCGAATCCCTGTTCGACGAGGGTGACATTTGGCAGGACACGGCAACGGTGCCGTTACTGCTCGATGACTTTGATGAGACGGGTGATAGCCCATTGCATTTTACAGTCGAACAGGCGCTGGCCGACGAGGAACCGTGGCCAGAACCAGATGGCAAGCGTAATGACGATCCGCCGCAGGGATGCAGCATTCCGGGCATCGCAATTGCTGGTTGAAGCCTACCGTCGCGGTGAGGCCCGTGGCGGCAGTATCGACTGGGAAGATCTGGATGAAGCCTATCAGGCTGCGCTGCAGGCATCGGGTGCCGCTGTAGATCAGGCGCACGCCTCATCGGTGAAACACTGTGCGCTACTGGCCGTTGTTCTGGAGGGCGGTATCGTACAGGCGGTGATTGCCGATCAACCTGAAGTTGCTCCAGATGTTGCCGTTGTCGATTACGACACAGACGGCTATGAGCCCAACGAGTTGCGCCACATCACACAATCGGATGGCAGCCAGTCAATAGCGCTTGTCATCGAGCATTATGTCGAGCCGGCGGGCATCAATCTGGATGAAGTATTCCAGGAATCCGAGTAGCCACTCCCTTCAACGCCCCGCCACGAGCGGGGCTCCTTTTTCTGTTCCTTTCTCCCATGTATACCGTCCTGGCTGCCGTACGAACAACTCCGATACTGGCAGACTACTTCCAGCTCCAACACTTCATAGCTGTTCACTGAGTCCACATGCCTTGCCCGCCACGGCATCGCGAGCCTCCAACTCGCGTGCCAAGGGCGGGGCCGCGTTCAGCGGCGCCTGTGGGCCCCAGTGGGCAGGTGCCAACGCTCCGAAGGATTGCACCAACCGATTAGAAGCAGGCCCTGTGACAGGCGGATGCCTGGCGCATGGCGTGCCTGAACCGAAGGCGCCCTCGTCACTGGCAAGCGAAGCGGGGTAGTGACGAGGGCGGCATTCCCGGAAACCGTGCGCGTTTTCGGCAGGATTTAGCAGTGCAAGGTCAGTGATGGAGCGCGATACTGCCGCCCTCGATCCCCGGGATCCAATAGATTTAGCCGTGGCCACTGCGGATACAGTGGCAACAGAGCGTACCCGAACCCTTCAATGCGCTGCGGCGAAAGCCGTGGGTTCATTCTCCAATCCGAGCCGACCACGGGATCGGTTCTTTCTCGCAGGCACCGGTCTGCATTGACTCGTCGAACCGAGACGCCCGCTCTTGGCGGTGCTGTCGACGTTCATTCTTCATTAACCGCGGAAGTGTTCCGCCTATCTGAAAGGAGGTGATGTGTAACCACACTTAAATCGCGCATGTAACGGCGCACGTTGGTCCACGCCAGACCATTCCCTCCGGGGAGAACCGGCGTTGCCTAGACCAGGCAGTTTTAGGTCGTAATGGGCGTAGTGTCCCATGACCGTACCGCGTACGCGGGACCGAATGGCTATGGCCACCGGTTGGGTCAGAAACACTTACCGAAATGCGAGAACACTTTTGAGAGATCTGAACTACCAACTCAAGCAGATTTGCCGTCGAAACCGGGACGGCAGTTTTACCACCCAGCGAGATCGGGAGCGGCTGCTGACGCAGATCGCCGACCAACTCCATGAACTGGGTTACCGTCATATGAGCGCGCAGTCGCTCAAGCCCAAGCACATCGAGGCTCTGGTGAAGAGCTGGCAAGGCCAGGAGTTGTCGGCCGGGGCGATGAAGAACCGGCTGGCGGTCATTCGCTGGTGGGCGCAGAAGGTCAATCGTCAGAACGTCGTTGCCCGATCCAACGATTACTACGGTATTCCGAACCGGCAGTTCGTGACCAATACATCCAAGGCCCGTAGCGTTGGGGAGGAAGAGCTGGGCAAGATTCGGGATGCCCGTGTCCGGATGAGTCTGGAACTACAACAGGCCTTTGGGTTGCGCCGTGAGGAGGCGATCAAGTTCATGCCGGACTATGCCGACCGCGGCGACCATATCGTCCTCAAGGAAAGCTGGACCAAGGGTGGTAAGGCACGAACCATTCCAGTACGGACCGAAGTACAGCGTGCTGTCCTTGATCGTGCGCGACAGTTGGCCGGCAAGGGCTCATTGATCCCCAGCGCGAAGAACTACCGGCAGCAATTGCGACTGTATGAAGCCGAGACCGCCAGGGCCGGGTTGTCCAGAATGCATGGGCTTCGTCATGCCTATGCCCAGAACCGGTACGAGGAACTGACCGGATGGCGGCCACCGGCAGCAGGTGGTCCGACCATAAAAGCGCTCACCCCCGAGCAAAAACAGATCGATCAGCAGGCGCGTCTGACGATCAGTCTCGAACTCGGCCACGAGAGACCGCAAATTGTGGCTGTCTATTGCGGGACGTGAACACAGGTACCAAAACGATGCGCCGGTGAGAATGGATTATCCATTTCCAGCACCCGAACGCACCGTCATGATGCCGGCCAGGTTGTACCAAACCACTGAGGCCGAATCCATTATGAAACGATCACTCTTTGATCCCACGCACCCGGTTGCAGCAACGGCGATCTTTGTTGCGGGATTTTGTACTGTCGCCAGCGTGAACCTGCAGGCAAGCGATATTCAGACAGGCCGATATTCGATGTTTTCCACGGCTCCGACCAAAGCGCAAGCCGAGCTGTTGGAAACAACGGTGACCGTCCAGTTGCCAGCGCGGATCCAGACCATCGGAGAGGCGGTGCGTTATCTCCTGCAGCGCAGTGGTTACCGGCTGGCTACCGAAGAATCCATCGAGCCGGATACCCTCGCGTTGTTTGCACTATCGTTGCCGACCGTCCACCGTCACCTTGGGCCGATGACCTTGCGCGATGCGCTGGAGACACTCGCAGGCCCGGCCTTCCATCTGGTACAGGATCCCGTCCACCGCCTGATCACATTCGCGCGTTGTGTACCCGAGCCGGTGGCCGTCCATGAGACCGTGAGCAAAGCGGATGCAGAGGTAACCCAGGATGACGACTGAACAGCAACCGGAGCAGGTCATTCCACCAGAAGAGAAGGCCAAGCTGGATGAGGCAGAGGGGCAGCCAACGTCCAGTCGGGTGGCTTACAAGTCCGTCTTGTCCGCCGTCGTGGTCGGCATCATCGCCATCGGCGGGCTGTCATTCTTCATCGTCCAACAGCCGACAAATCCGATCGATGACGCCCAGGTGTCGGAACCCAGCACACCCACGCAGGAAGTGATCAAGCGTCCAGAGTCAGAGATGGCCATAGCCGAGGACAAAATCGAGCAGATCGACCAGAGGCTGACCTCCCTGTCCGGCCGGATCGACCGTGGCTTCGAAGCACAGCTTGCCCATAGTGCGGATGTGAAACAAAGCCTGGCGTCCGTGGCCGAAACGGTTCGAGCGATCAACGTGGCCGTTGCCGATCTCACAAAAAGTAACCAGACCTTTAGCCAGCGTATCGATGCGGCCATTTCACGGCTGAATACCCTCATCAAGGAGACCCGGAAGCGCAAGGTCATCCAGCGCAAGCCGGCGGCCAGAACGAAACCCCGGCCCGCCAAGATCCCACCGTTTCATGTTGATGCCATCGATGTTTGGGATGACGAGACCTACGTGGCCATCTCCCAGGCAGGGCGGGTGGCGTTTTTGAGGTCGGGGGAGCGGCAGTCGGGCTGGACTGTGGCGCGCATCGACCGCCTCAAGGGCCGAGTCGAATTCAAAGGGCCGGTTGGCCAGCACCATTTCGTTTCATTACCGAGGTAGAACCGATGGAAATCGTATTGGCCGTGTTGTTGCTCTTCGGCGGTTTTGCACTGGGATCCGCCACCGCAGACAAGCGTGATGATGTTGAACCCCCAAGCATGACGGTATCTGCCATGCAGGCTGTGCCGGATTCAGTGCGTGCTACGCAGGATATGCGTAAGTGTCGGTCTGGCAAGTCCGATATGTACCGGGATCTGACGGTGCCCTATATCGGCCAGAAAGACCAGGCAGTACCGAAGGCCAACACCTGTGAAGGAGCATGCACCGATGAATAGACAATGGAAACGGGTTGTTCTTCTGGGTGTCCTTCTCGCGTCGAATACCGTGATGGCCGCCGAGTTGTCACATACCCAGATCAAGGATACCGGGCAGGATAGCTCGCACAAAGCCACGAACGTCTTATCTGTCACGGATCTGGCGCATGCCCGTCTATGGGGTTTGTCGGAGACGGAGTGGCGCCGTTACAAACAGTTGATGCAGGGCATTCGCGGGAGCATAAGCCCATCGACCATATCACCCATCGAGGTGTTGGGTATTCATGCGCGCGATGACGCGGAGCGACAGCGGTATGCCGAAGTGTGGGCGCGCGCGATGTATGAAGACGCCGGTCGTATCCTTGCGTTCCAGCGCGCCTACGACGCCGCAGCCAAGCGCCTGTATCCGAATGTGTCTCTGATCGACGTAAGCCGGTTGCCGGGAAAGCGTGATGTGAAAACCCCCTTTCAGTCCGGGGACCGTCTGTTGTTCTTTACACGCCCGGATTGTCCGGCCTGCGATCTGCTGCTGAAAAAGTTATTAAAACGGATCGATGAAGTCAGCGGTATCGATATCTATCTCACCGATGTGGACAAGGGCGATGATGCTGCGGTGCGTGACTGGGCTACAACGCACAAGATCAATCCCGATTGGGTACGCAGCCGGCGCATCACCCTCAATCATGAGGGCGGCGCCCTCGACAAACTGACCCAGGGGCAAGGTGAAGTCCCATCCGTATTGCGGCGGCGGGGCGAGCACGTCTCAAGGCTCCCGGTTGCGGATCTGTAGACCAGGGTGGCGTTGATGCGAGTTTTCGGCTGGCCGATGGTATTTGCCGTCCTGATGCTTCCTGCCATGAGCAGGGCGGACGAATCCGTGCCGGCGGGTTATCGCATGATTGCGGCTGAGCAGGGCATCCCCCAGAGCGTTCTGTTCGCTGTGGCACTCACCGAAAGTGGTAAGCCGACGGGACAGGCCGGCGTCGTCCGGCCCTGGCCCTGGACATTGAACGTTGCCGGGCGGGGTTACTTCTTCAATTCCCGGCAAGCGGCCTGGCGGGCATTGACGGCGTATCTGAAAGAGGGGAAGCGTTCCATCGATGTCGGCCTGATGCAGGTCAACTGGCGTTATCACCAGGATCGGCTCGGGACACCGTGGCAGGCGTTCGATCCCTATCATAACCTGCGTGTCGGTGCCGGGATTCTGCTGAGCTGTTATGCCACGCGACAGGACTGGTGGGCCAGTGTGGGTTGCTATCACGCACCGACGGACACCCACCGGGCCGACCGGTACCGTCGCCGTGTCGTCTCCCACTGGCAGCGTATCGTACAGGCGGGATAACACGATGGGCCGATTCAGTCTTTATTGCAGGAAGGTCATGGTCATGGGTTGCCTGCTGGTGCCTGTCATGGCCCGGGCCGAGCTGACCGTGATCTATGACAGTGGCCATACTCAGCCCATCGCACCGTTTTCCGAGGTTTTTGAATCGGCAGACGGCCTGCCGCCGCAAAGCCCGCCCCCGGCAAAACCATCACTCGGTGCCGCCGATCCGAAAGCCTGGTTGCCCATCCAATCGCCCGGCCTGACACCGGGTCCGGTGCAGGCGCGTGCGCACGATCGACCCTTCACGCGACCGTTCTTTCTGATCGGTTCCGAGTCGCGATCCCGGCAATGGTTGCAGGCGCACCGCGAGCGGTTGAAAGAAATAGGAGCGGTCGGGATGCTGGTGCAGGCCGAGACGATGGAAGATCTGCGAGGTATTGCCAGGCTGGCCGATGGTCTGTCCATCCTGCCAGCGTCAGGCAGCGATATCGCGAAGGCTCTGGGCGTCTCGCATTATCCGGTACTGATCTCGGCACACGGGATCGAGCAATGAGTACCCATCCTATCGAGGCCCTGCTGCGGCCCCCGGTCGAGCTGTGGTCGATGTGGGTGGCCTTCGCCACAGCAGCCATCGCCATACTGGCCCCGTGGGCGCTGATGATGCCGCCGGGTGTCGCCTATGGCGCTGGCGCTGTACTGGGCCTGATCGGCCTGATCCGCGGCCGGCAGGCCTGGCGGGTGCTGCGCTACCAGCGCAACATGCGCCGACTGCCTATATATAAAGTACGATCGCGCAAGATCCCCCTCAGTCGCCGCAAGCTCTTTCTGGGCCGGGGCTTTCGCTGGACTCAGAAACACACCCAGCGCCTGCGCGATACCATCCGGCCGGAGGTCCAGCGATACGTCCAGCCGGGCACCCTGTATCAATGGGCGCGCCGCAAGGAGGTTGCCTGGGAATCGGTCCCGATCCTGAGTTTGCTGGCGCGGTTGCTCCGGGGCCGGGCCTGGTGGAATCCGCTGGCCCCTTTGCCGGCCGTTGGGGGCAAACCGGCCCTGCATGCCGTCGAGCCGGACGAGCAGGACGTGTGGATGGACATCGGCGAGCGGGTGGGGCACACACTGGTCTTGGGAACTACCCGTGTCGGCAAGACTCGGCTGGCCGAGATTCTGATCACCCAGGACATCCGCCGCGGAGACGTGGTGATCGTCTTCGATCCCAAGGGGGATGCGGGTTTGTTGCGACGCGTCTATGCCGAGGCCAAACGGGCCGGACGGACCAAGGACTTCTACATGTTCCATCTGGGATTCCCGCAGGTCTCGGCCCGCTACAATGCCATCGGTAATTTCTCACGCATCACCGAGGTCGCGACTCGCATCGCCAACCAGTTGCCCAGCGAAGGCAACTCGGCCGCCTTCAAGGAATTCGCCTGGCGCTTCGTCAATATCATCGCCCGGGCACTGGTTGCGCTGGGTCGGCGTCCGGACTATCAACAGGTGCGGCGTTACATCAACGACATCGAACCCCTGTTCATGGAGTATGCCCGGTCCCATCTGGATGTGCATGGCGCCGAGGACTGGAAGGAGCAGGTGGAGGAGCTGGCAAGCAAGATCTCGGAACGCAACCTGCCGGCGGCACTGCGAGGCCGCAATAAAGAAGCCATCGCTCTGATGCGTCATCTGCAGGCGCAGGACCTCTACGATCCGGTCCTCGATGGGCTGGTATCCGCCTTCAAGTACGACAAGACCTACTTCGACAAGATCGTCAGCTCCGTCGGCCCGCTGATGGAGAAGCTGACCACGGGCAATATCGCCGAACTGATCTCGCCGGACTATCTGGATGAGCAGGATACCCGGCCCATCTTCGAGTGGATGGACGTGATCAGGCGCAAGGGCATCGTCTACGTCGGACTGGATGCCCTAACCGATACCACGGTGGCCAGTGCGGTAGGCAATTCCATGTTCGCCGATCTGGTGTCGGTGGCCGGGCACATCTACAAGCATGGCGTGGAGGGTGAGGCCATTGATACGCCACCGACGATTTCCATGCACGCCGATGAGTTCAACGAACTGATCGGTGACGAGTTCGTCCCGTTATTGAACAAGGCCGGTGGGGCCGGCTTTCAGGTCACGGCCTACACCCAGACCTGGTCGGACGTGGAGGCACGCATTGGGAATCGGGCGAAAGCCGGGCAGGTGGCCGGTAACTTCAATACGATGATCATGCTTCGGGTGAAGGAGCTGGCGACGGCCGAGATGCTCACCAACCAGCTACCGAAGGTCGAGGTGTTCACCTTGATGAGCGTCTCCGGGGTCAACGATTCCTCAGATCCGGGTTCCGGAATCGACTTCAGCTCGCGCAACGAGGATCGGATCAGCGTTTCAGAAGTCCCGATGCTCACACCGGCCGAATTGATCACGCTGCCCAAGGGGCAGGCCTTCGCACTCCTGGAAGGCGGGCAACTCTGGAAGATCCGTATGCCCCTGCCGGCCACCGACGCCGACATGCCGGAAACGCTGACCGAGATCGCCAACGAAATGGAGCGAACCTACATCACCAACGATCACTGGTACCGGGTTCAGGAGCCGTGGTGGGGAGCCGCGCCGGATGTCAGCGATCCCGAGTTAGAACCGGAGGCTTCTGATGGCTGAGGCTGTTGCCGATCCACGTCGGCGGGTGGTGCAGCAAGGGCTGATTTCCAAAGGTCTGACCGGTACAGCCAAAATCATCCAGTGGCTGCTGCTCTCACTGGTATTTTCGATCATCGTTGAATGGGCCGGCATGGTGCTCTGGTGGCCGGATCAAGGGATCGATCACAGCCGTACCATGTTGGCCACCGAGATCAGTTATCTCGATAACGATTTTCGACGCAGTGTTGTGACCTCCGATCCGGCACGATTCGCCAAACGGTTCGCCGATAATTCCTACCACTACCTTTTCGAGATGACGCGGTTTGTGGATTTCATCCAATGGGTGTCGCCGTCACCGCTGAAGCATGAGCAGGGTATCCGGCCAACGCTGCACAAGATCTACCGGCCCATAGCAAAGTACGTCATCGCCATGATGCAGGTGACCCAGGTGTTCTCGGTGCGCTTGGCAATCCTCACACTCGCGATGCCGATCTTCCTGCTGTTCAGTCTGGTTGCGCTCGTTGACGGGTTGGTCCAGCGTGATCTGCGCCGATGGGGTGGTGGCAGGGAGAGTTCCTTTGTCTACCACTATGCAAAGAAGGCTGCGCTCCCGCTGGTCATCCTGACCTGGGTAACTTATCTCGCCTTGCCGTTCAGTCTGCATCCAAGCTTCGTCATCCTGCCTTTCGCTACTCTGTTTGCGCTGACGGTGGCGGTCACGGCAAGTACATTTAAGAAATATCTTTAAGATCCTGATAACCAATGGAAGCAATTCTTAAGGGATGTCTGATCTATTCATGCTGACGGTGATGTATCGATGTATACACCTACCGTAATCACGGTGTCGTGGTTTTACTTGCTTTTCTGCGGTTTTGGATGGTTTCGATGACAGTTTTGAGGTCTTCGATATCCTTGCCTAGCTCGGTGACAGTGGGGACGGTAACGTTTTTGTCAGAAGACGGATCATGAGCATCGACCAGATCATTGCAGCGTTGGTAGAGCCTGTTAATCTCGTCGCACTCCGTATCATCAAACCCAACAACACCCTTGAGGCTACCAATATTGATCCAATCCCGATAACGTCTGACCACGCCATTAAAAACTACATCTTGAATTACGCGCTCGATAGCCGCACGCATGCGATCATATGCTTTGAGCATATCAGCGGCATCTTCTTCATTGGGATACTGCGGCCAGGGCTTTTTTACTAGGTTTTTATGCATTTTCTCAAGAGCGTCAATGCGCTCCTTATAGCTGGAATGTCCCCATGGAAGGCCATTACAGACATTACCGGCATATTGCCCCTTCCATTCCAGGAAACAGATCTTGTGATCCAGTTTCTTGCTATCAATCTCGTCACGGAGTTGACCAAGAAATGATGTGTCATGGGTAAAGATGATTACTTGCCGCTTTTTTGCTTCTTCTACCAAACGGCGAGCAACATGTTGCCTGCGCCAGTGATCAAGCGATGATACTGGGTCATCAAACACTATCCCGCAGGAATGATCTGCTAAAGACAGCTCGGCTAAAAATGCTCCAAGAGCAATAGCGCGCTGCTCACCCTCACTTAATATCTCATCAATATTGCGATTGGTCGGCATCTCCAATAAAAGCTGATGAAATATCTTCCCCTTAACATTTCTTTCTTTGAGCTTGGTTTTTATGTGGCCGACTTCAAGATTTGAAAGTTCTCGATCTAGAGCCGCTTTAAGCTCTTTTGTTATTGCCTCACTAGCAAATTCTTTGGATTTATCAGAGATAGGTTTTGTTTTAAGATCATTCTTGCATTTCTTGAGCGCCGCGACTTTTTTCATACGCTCGATCAGATCAATCACGGCCTGTAGTGATTTTTGTAAATTCTTCCGTGCAACCAGTTCGTCATATTCCTGCTCCAGCTTTTTTTTATGATCCGCGTCCGCTGCTTTTAGGAAGGTGCGTGCTTCGCGGAGCTTTTGAGCTGCTAATTTACGCAGGATCTGATACGGGCTATCTGACAGATTAGGTGGATTATCCCAGTCATGGCTATCAAGAGCGCTAAGCATCCATTGTCTTTTTGCATCAATGCTGGCTTGATATTCTTTTATAGCCTGCACTATATCGCCATCAAGTTGATCTATTTCATCAGATAATTCCTGATCCAGGGCAACTTTGAGATTGGCATTTTCTATTTTCTTGCGGATAGCAGCTAAATTCGCCCGCTTTTCACTGGCGGTTTTGGCAACATCATCTTTTATATATTGCTCAAAGCGTTTTAGCCTCTCTCCTGCCTCATCCAGTGGTGATTGGCATAAAGGACACAGCGCATCATCAGCGGTATGGGGAAACTCATGTTCTGGATATGCGGCCTCAGTTGAATATTTTCTGGCCGCCTCAAACAAAGCCTTCCATAGTGGCTCACCCGTTCCAGGCAATAATTCCTCACCTGATTGGAGAGCAATCGCAGCATTTTTTTCTGCTAGCTCTGCCGTGACCACCTCATCATCAAGTTTTTTTAATCTTGTGACTGCATCAGCATTAACCCACAGGCTTACTTTTTTAATATTATCAGACAGAGTTTTTAGCCGTGATACAAACCGCTTGAGATCACCTGCTTTGGTGATTGGATCAGATTCTGCGAGTGCCTTACCTAGTGCATCAATCCTTTTTTCTTCTTCGTCCGATAAAGTGGCAAGCGCCTCAACGGTTTTAGGGTTGGTTCTGGCGCTAAGCTTTGAGATGAGCGCGCCTACCTTGGTTTCACCTGTCAGATGATTAAAGACGTAGGTATTTGTATCAATGGCACTGATTTCTGCCGAAAGGCGGCGCTCCAATTCAGGAATAACATCCCTTGCCATATTTTCTACAATATCCAAACCATAGGGCAGATAGGCAACATCCTGCTCAGCCGTGAGATATGATCTGGCACAACGAGAATCAAATACAGATATGCTCGAAAGCAGTTCATCGGGTACACAATCCTGCTCCCAATCGATTTTATGGGTATTGCCATTATTTTCTATTTTGAATCTTGCTGTCGGGGTTTTATGCGTCGATGCCACATCATTGGCGTTTGGATAAACCCTTTCTGATTGGTCACGGCAGCGGCAGGCCTGTTTCATCACCCGGACATATCCCGATTTTCCCGAGCCATTCCCGCCATAAATGACTGTCATTCCCGTTTGTGAAAAAGCTAGGGGTTGATCCGACGCAATGCGGTTTACATAGGTTAAATTACTGATCTCCTTCAAGATCACGGTCTGGCCGGTTTGAATGCTAGTAGGCAAATGACTAGCTGCCAGTGGTTCGGGGATCAGGTTGTCTGGATTAGGCAGGCCATGCTCAGCCTTAAGCAGAGAATAAAGTTCGGCATAATCTTCATCAGACAACCCTTCTTCGCGCTGCAACAATCGACGTGCAGTATCACGCTGCCAATTGGGGAGTGTCTGTGTCCATTTTAGGATATTATCCAGGAGGCTCATCGTCGTTCCCTTAGGCTGAATCTGTCCATGATCCTTATTATTAACCACATGAATCGTAACATTATTTGCGCAGGAATCATATGCATCCAAGGAGCTCCCTTGGCGTAATCCACTGGCGACACAGTGGGCGTGGTCTACAGGCGCAAGCGGTGGCGGCATCCAATCGGTACATGGCTGGTCCATGGTTCTGCCAAGATGGAAATGGAAATCTCAACGTCCTAGTTGAGAGGTAATCCATGAAGTGGGAGCCAATATCCCCTTTCAAGTCGTCACCAGCGGTGAAAACCTAGTCTGGGTTGTTAGGAGCCTCGTTGGCTCCTAACTCAATGGATATGAAATACTCGCTGGCACAGGTCTAGGCCACGTCATATATCAAAATGCTCTTGAATGGCAGACCATATCTATGTTGGACTTGATTTTATGGATATGAGATCTCTTATAAATCGCAACAGCTCCGATATTGCTCTGATTATTGGTAATGGCATCAACCGCTATGACTCCAGCTCAACTAGCAATTCCTGGGAAGCACTGCTGCGCAAGCTTGCCCGGAAGTATCACACCGGAGCAGGAAACATCCCAGCTGGTATTTCGCTAACGGAATTTTATGATGTGCTGGAGCTCAAATCCGGATCAAAGATATCCGGACTAAGCTTACAAAAGGATTTTTGCGAAATCATGGCTGGATGGAAGCCTCGGGACCATCACCGCCATATTGCAAAATGGGCCAAGGATGCTAGAGCACCGATCCTGACCACTAATTTCGAGAATGCACTGGGCAATGCCGTAGAATGTGAGCTCCTACGAACAACCGCAAAGGGATTTACCGATTACTACCCATGGACAAGCTATTACGGAGATAATAATAATCCACTGACAAACCCATGTGATGGCTTTGGGATATGGCATATCAACGGTATGGAGCACTATCACCGTAGCATTCGCCTTGGTCTTTCGCATTATATGGGCTCGGTAGGTAGAGCCCGCGCTTGGCTTCATAGGGGCAAGGATCGCAGGCTGTTTTCCGGAAAAAGCACGGATAACTGGGCGGGTAAGAATACATGGGTGCATATCATATTCAACTCGCCCTTGCTCATATTTGGCTTGGCACTGGAAGAAAATGAAGTGTTTTTCAGATGGCTTTTGATTGAGCGTGCACGCTATTTCAAGAAATTCCCTTATAGGTCAAAAAAGGCATGGTATGTCCACACCAACGAAAAGGACGGCTCGGGGAAACTATTTTTCTTAAAAGGCGTAGGCGTTCAGCCGGTCAAGGTTAATAGTTATGACGATATTTACAGCGCACAGATTTGGGACTGAATGCCGCCATGCAGCATAGAAAAATGACTTTTGCAGCATTTTTCAAGGAGCTGTTAACGGAATATGAAATAGATAAAGGGTGCGATTAACCACGACACTTTATGATTTGATTTCCCATAGCTAGTCCTCCCCCAATCCTCCATCCTGCGCTTCATGCGTAACACGGGGAGGACATCGATGCGAATTACCCAGGTTCTAATTGCCGGCTTGCTTGGTGCAGCTTTGCCGGTTCAGTTTGCCGTCGCCGATGCAGACGGCGAACGGGCAGCGCTGGCCAGGATCATCCACGAACTTCAGGCCATTGATCCACTGATCACGGAAGCGGCTTCTCAAGCTAATCCGGATGCCCGTGTTCGCTTCCGGTATGACTGGCTGCGCCAGGATCTCGATCGTATTCGACTCGGGATCCAGGAGCACATCGATGCCCCGCGTTCAGAACCCCGGACCTTCCCACCACTGCGCGGCGATTACCGCCGGTGATGGCCGATCATGACGGCGGCCCAGAACACGGCATTTCAAGCGGGTTCCGGTTTTACACCGGCGACGCTGCTGACCGGTATCGCATCGGTCGTGCTGGTGCTGGCCTTCATCTGGGTCATTTGGGTCACGCTGGGCACCTTCCGTGCCTGGCAGAACGGGCAGGTGGTTTTGTTCGATGTGATTTGGGCAACGTTGCGCGCCAGCATCGTGCTCATGGTGTTGGGTTTTTATCTGCGGTAGTGGCCGACGGTCATTGCCGCAGGCGTTCGGGGGATTCCCCGGTATTCATAACAGGGGGCAACCCCGTTACCTCGGAGAAAGTAATGATGAAGAAAGCAGTAAAAAAGGTGGTAACCGCAGCTGGGTTGCTCGCAGTTACAGCAAGCCAGTCGGTATTGGCGGCATTGCCGACCCCGGTGGCACCCAGTACCGCGCCAGCGGCCGGTGACTGGATTGGGCTCATTTCGGGTTACATCAAGGATGGTGGTCTGGTCCTGGGGCTGGCGATCGCTGTGCTGGGCTTCCTGTGGATCGCCTATCTCGGTTTCGCCAAGTTCAACGAGGCTCGCCAGGGCAAGGCCGAATGGGCCGAAGTGGGTGTGCTCGGCATCGTTGGTGCGATCGTACTGATCTTTGCCAGCTACCTGCTCACGGAAGCCGCGGGCGTTATCTAATCGATGTCGGATCGTGACGACATTCTAGCCGACCGGCTCAATGTGGAGCCGGCGATCTTCAAGGGCTGTTCGTCGTCCGAACTGGGCATCATCGTGGGTGTGGCCGCGCTCATCTGGTTACCCGTTAGCCTCCTCCTGGCGGGTTTGATGGGCGCGGTCACCATGGGTTTCGGCATGGCCGGCGTCGGCGTCGTGGGAACCGTCATCGTTATGGCGGGGCTGTTCCAGCGACTAAAGCGCGGCCGACCGGATGGCTATTACCAGCAGCAAATTGCTATCTGGTTGTCGGACCATGGTCTGCGCCGCTCGCCGTTCATCCGGCGCAGTGGCGCCTGGGATATCGGGAGAACACGGTATGCGACGTTACCGCACCGAGATCGATAACGTTCGCGCCCACCTGCGTTCACTGTGGGTGGTGATCGGTCTCCAGTTCGTGGTGATTCTGGCCCTCTGGTTTGGCTGGAGTCAGGCGCCGAAGCAATTGACTGTGCATGTACCGCCAGATCTGCGCTCGGGGGCGACGCTCGCCGTCAATGAAGTACCAGCGGCCAATGTGTATGCCTTTGCCTATTACATCTTCCAGCAGCTCAATCGCTGGCCCAATGACGGAGCAAAGGACTATGGCAAGGCCATCTTCCGGATTTCTCCCTATGTCACCCCGCGTTACCGGGCGGAACTCATGGCCGATCTGGAACAGAAAGGTCGGCAGGGTGAACTGGCCTATCGCGTTCGGGGCGTGCATGAAATCGCCGGACACGGATACCAAGAACGCCGGGTCGACGTGCTCGCACCCGGGGTATGGGTGGTTTGGCTGGATCTCGAACTTGCGGAGTCAGTGAAAGGCATGACGGTGAAGAAAACCGCCATTCGCTATCCCTTGCGGGTGGTCAGTCTCGCCGTCGACCCGGAAGCGAATCCCTGGGGGCTGGCGCTGGATGGCTTTGCGAGTGAGGGGCCACGTCGGCTGGAAGCGTCTGAACTCGGTGCAGATGCCAAACAAGAGAAATAGCAGGAGCCACCTATGCGAAAAAAACCATCAATCCATTCTGCTCTGGTTACCTGGCTGAGTGTGGCGCTGCTCCTGATGCAGTCGTTTGTCCACGCAGAGACGAACACGCCAGAGCGGATCGAGTGGAAGAAAGCACCGATCCGACTGGAACTGGTGGTCGGTCAGGAACAGCGGATTGAATTCCCGGCTGCGGTGAAAGTCGGTGTGCCGGCCCCTGTTCAGGGTGTGCTGCGTACGCAAAGTGTCAACGGAGTGGTCTATCTGTTGGCGCATGCGGCCTTCGGTTCCAACCGACTCATGGTGCGCGAACTCGATAGTGGGCGCATCTACCTGTTCGATGTCACGGCCACAAAAGAAGGTGGACCAGGTCATCCGATTCAAATCTATGTGGCAGGCGGTCAAGGCAGTGAGAATGATCCGGCGATTGGCGGGCATGAATCTGAACAGGGACAGCTCGATTATATTCAGCTGACCCGCTTTGCCGCCCAGCAGCTGTATGCTCCGGCGCGCCTGGTCAAAGACCGGCCGGGTATCGTGCGTGTCCCGGTCAGCCGTGATCCCGTCGATTTGTACCATGGCGGTACGGTCGAGGCGATCCCGCTGGTGGCATGGCGCGCCAAGGGTCTCTACATCACGGCAGTCAAGCTCACCAACCAATCTGAACAGTCGCTAATTCTGGACCCGCGTAACCTGCGCGGCACTTGGCTGACAGCAACCTTGCAGCATCATCGTTTGTTTCCCAAAGGTGATGAAGCCGACACCACGGCCGTCTACCTGATCTCGGCCCGGCCGTTTGAAGTCTCGCACTAGGGGGTTACATGGCGATTGCAACCTCGAATCGACTCCTACCTCTGCTTGCCGGCGCTGTCGTGTTGATGCTGATTTTCGTCACGATGAAAACCTGCTCCGTGGAACAGGAAGATGCACTCGTAATGGAGACCGTACCCCAGGCGCCCGCGCCGGATGCGGACAGTCCTGCCGATACCATCAAGACGCTGACAGCCAACGTCGCAGCGATGACTACGGAAGTACAAGCCTTACGCAAGGACAATGACCAGTTGCGCAAAGAGAATCGCGAGCTGCTGGCCGATCGTCGTCAGATCGAGGAGAACGTCGCGACCAAGGTCAAGCGTGAGCTGCTCTCCCGTGAAAAGGATCGGGATGCGCGTGACCGCATCGATGCGGGCGTGCTCTCATCTCTGACCGCGCGTGTGGATGCATTGTCGCAGTCCCTTTCCCAATCCACGCCTATCCAAGGGGGAAGTGACATTCCAGTTGGATTGGGACTTGATGGCGTCGGGGAGGGGGGTACACCGGCTGACAGTCTGATCTGGATCGAACCGCTGGATGGGGTCGAAGATGCTACGTTAGCGGCCAACGGCAATAGCCTCTTACACCGGGTGGGCCAGTCCACCGGCGGCGCGTTGGCGTCGGCAAGTGAAGAGACTGGAAAAATCACGCAGAAAATCAGTACCGTCCATCCCGTCTATACGGTCCCCCGTAATGCCACCTTGATCGGCTCGACCGCCATGACGGCCCTGGTCGGTCGGGTACCGGTACAGGGTCAGGTGCGTGACCCCATGCCCTTCAAGGTGATTACCGGGGCGGATAACCTGGCCGCGAACGGCCTCACGGTGCCCGGTGTACAAGGCATGGTGTGGAGCGGCACTGCCATCGGTGACTGGACGCTTTCGTGTGTGACTGGTCGTCTCGATTCGGTCACCTTCGTCTTTGAGGACGGCACCATCCGGACCATCTCCGGTGACAAGCAGGGTGCCCAGGGAGGCGGCGCGGCCAAACCGCTGGGCTGGATCTCCGATGAACAGGGCATTCCCTGCATCACGGGCGAGCGCAAGACCAATGCCCCGGCGTTTCTGAGTCAGCGTATCGGCGTGACGGCCATTCAGGCCGCGGCGGAAGCGGCGGCCAATGCACAGACGACGTCGGTGGTGAGCAATGCGGGTAGTGTCACCAGCAGTGTCACTGGCGATACCGGACGTTTTGTACTGGGCAAGACGATATCCAGTGGCAGTGATGAGGTCTCGAAGTGGCTGCTGGAGCGTATGTCCCAGAGCTTCGATGCCGTCTTCGTCCCGGCCGGCGTGCGCATCGCCATCCACGTCGACCGCGAACTTCCCATTGATTTCGATACCACCGGCAGGAAACTGACCCATGAACAATCCATCGACCCTTATCGCCGCGCTCGGCTTGATTAGTCTGGCACTGGCCGGTTGTGCCAGCACCAAAGAGACGATTCTTCCCCAGGATGGCCCTTCGATGAAAGCCATCTATGAGGAACATGTGCATGAGATGAATGCACGGGATCCGCAGGTCGTTCGTGGCGAGTTGGGCCACCGTCCCATCGTCACGGGTGAGGGGGCGCTGCAGGGCTACACACGCGATGCCTTCAATGAGATCGATGTGCTGTTTCCACGCCTGCCCAACCCGACGCTGGTGATGTACATCTTCCCGCATCTGGCCGGCGAGGCCGGCGCACCGGTGCCCGGTTATACGACGGCGTTCCCGATGTATGAGCAGGTGGAATATGCGCTGCCCGGCGAAGTGCCAGATCGGTCCGCAGGTAATCATCGGTGAGTTTCATGAAGTCAGATTCATCACCATCCAATCAGAAGGAGCGGGTTGAAGACTCACCGGTCACCACGAAACAGATCAAACAGTTGTACGATCGCCCGCCGTCCTTTACC
>NZ_JBHNMF010000007.1:0-27454 GCF_048562965.1 Thiolapillus sp.
AGAACAACTGGCCAGAACCAAGGGCGAGGCACAGTTCAATCTCATGGGCAGATACCTGCGTGAACATGCCAAGGTAGAGATCAATACCGAGAACTGATGCTTTCTGTTCAGCAGAAGAAAAAACGGGTGCTTCTGGCACCCGTTTTTCTTTGCGCTTATTTCCTGTTCAGGGCTTTTGTTCCGAAAATGTCTGCTGTTCAGGTCATCAGTGACAGTGCTGCGATGTAACTCAACACCGCCAGGACAAAAGCGCCGACCTCTAAAAAAGGACGCAGCTTTTTCAGGTTACGGGATTTCTTTCTGGGCAGGGCAGGCACTCCCAGGCTGGGTACAAAATCACGTACCTGGTCACGCATCAGATAGGTCATGTGGTTCATCTGTCGTTCTCCGCTGTTCTATGTATGTTCTTAAGTATAGCACCGGTATAGAACAAATAAAGAACAATTTTTGTTTTCGTTGAGTACCGCTGTTTCAATCGGGCTTTATTCGTCGGTCGGCTTTCCGGATCAATAACCGGTTTGCGATGGTTTTTCTTCGGAATCTCGACTGTGCTTGTGGCATAATTCGCGCCTGCCTAGTATTGTTGTCCCTGAACAATGAAATCCGACCTCGTGGACCAAGCAGTTGAAACATTGTGTCTGAAAGGCTGCAAGGCTTTGTGGGCTGATCTTGAACGGATGGAAGAAGGGCGGGTTCTGCCTGAACTGGAGGCACTGGAGGCACTGGATGCGCATCAGCAGCAACAGGTATTCAAAGAAATAAAAAGCATCATGGCTGTCTACAAAGGTAGCTGCAGTCTGGAAAAGGTAGCTGCAGTCTGGACTAGATGATATGAGAATCGCGCTGAAAATTGATGTGCCCAGCTTCAGGGCAGCCACCGTGGGTGTGCCCAATCTGCTGAAGCTGTTTGAGGAGTACCAGATTTCCGCCAGTTTTTTCTTTTCTGTGGAATACAATGCCCAGGGAAAAGGACTGGTCGAGAAGGCTGTTTCCTTGCTGGGCAAACGGCAGAAGCCGGAAATGACCCTGCAGGAAGGGATGCTTGCCGTAGCGGATGCGGGGCACGAAATTGGTCTGATGGGATTTGATGCGAGCACCTGGAGCAAGCAGGCGGCCTTTGCGGATGCAGACTGGACAAGCCATCAGCTGGCGTTGGGTATGGAGACCTTCGAACAGCTGCTCGGTCATGCGCCGAATCGTTTCGCGGCTCCCGGCTGGCAGGTGAATGCACACCTGCTGGCCATGGAAGAGCGTCTGGAGTTTCGCTATGCCAGTGATGTAAGAGGCAAGTATCCCTTTCTTCCTTCCCTGCACAACGTCGTCTCCCAGTGTCCCCAGATTCCCACCACCCTGCCCACGCTTTCCGAACTGCTGTTGCAGGATGATATCGATTCGGACAAGGCACATGAATACCTGTACGCGGAAAGCCGTCATGTCCTGCCTTTCGGCCATGTCTATTCGGCTAATGCCGAACTTGAGGGTATACAGCATCTTGAATTCATGGAAAAGATGCTGGTCATGTGGAAAGGGCAGGAAGGCAGTCTGCGCACTCTTGGCGAGATTCGCCGTGAACTCGAGCCGGAGCAGTTGCCGGTGCACCAGATCGGATGGGGCGCCGTACCCGGACGCCGTGAACATCTCGCCATGCAGAGCGTGAAAGCGGAAACATGAGTCCGAAGGAACTGCGCCATCGCGACAGTGAGCTGCGGGAATGGGTGTATGCCGCGTCTTCTCCGCTGCACGGTACCGGTGTGCATGCCCGCAAACCCATCATGGCAGGTGAATACATCGGCAGTTACCATGGTCCGCGCGCAACCCGAAACGGCACCTATGTATTGTGGGTGTGGGAGCAGGAAGAAAAGGATGGAGAGGGTGACTGGGTCGGTTGCAGCGGCCGCAACCTGTTGCGTTATCTCAATCATTCACTGGACTGCAATGCGGAATTCGATGGCCTGGAACTGTTCGCCATCACCGACATAGAGAAAGACGAAGAAATCACTTTTTACTACGGTGATGAGTTCGAGGAAGCGCTGAAGCAGTCCTGAAGCTGTTTTCCGTGGACGGGTCGCTGGCGGCTTTCCGTTGAATCAATCGGCAATTTCCCATGACTGACGACAAGACACGCGACCGCATATACGCGCAGCGACAGGACAGGATCGACAGCTTCGTTTTCGATCAGCGGGTCGCGGCGGTGTTCCCGGACATGATCAGCCGTTCCGTTCCCGGCTACGCCAGCATTATCGGCATGATCGGCATCCTTGCGAAGAAACACGCCGTCAGAGGCAGCAATCTCTATGACCTGGGTTGTTCCCTGGGGGCGGTTACGGTATCCATGGGCAGAGAGGTCATGCAGCGGGACTGCCGCCTGGTTGCCGTGGACAATGCCAGCGCCATGCTGGAAAAGGCAGAGGAACAGTTTGCCCGCCATGATCTTCCGCCGGTGCAGACCCTGTGTTGCGATATCCGCGATGTGACGGTCAGCAATGCTTCCGTGGTGGTGCTGAATTTCACCCTGCAGTTTCTCGCGGTGGAAGAGCGCCTGACCCTGCTCAGGAATATCCGGGCCGGCATGCTGGATGACGGTGTACTTATCCTGTCGGAGAAAATATCCGGTGCCGATGAACAGGAGGATGAGCTGCTCATTGAACTGCACCATGCCTTCAAGCGCGCCAACGGGTATTCCGACCTGGAGATCAGTCAGAAGCGGGCCTCCCTGGAAGAAGTGCTGGTGCCGGAAACCATTGCGATACACAGGGCAAGGCTGGCAGAAGCCGGTTTCAGTCGCGTGGACCTATGGTTTCAGTGCTTCAACTTTGTTTCCTTCGTTGCCCGGCCATGATTGCCACGGAAGAAATCTGTCAGGCGCTTTCGGATGCGGGAATGGCGGGCTGGGCTGCGATGCTTCCACAGCAGATCGAACAGGCGCTGAGTGCTGATCGTCATGGTGACCTCGGGCGCTGGAGATACCTGCTGCAACAGCTTCCGGAAATACAGACGGAAGATATCGATCTTCGGGCAGACCGCCTGCGTATAGGGCGGTCACAGCAGGCCGGTGAAGCCGTCCGTCAGGACATCTACCAGACCCTGCGGGCGCTACAGCCCTGGCGCAAGGGGCCATACGAGCTTTTTGGTATTCACATCGACACGGAATGGCGCTCTGACTGGAAATGGCAGCGGCTGCGCGAACATATTCAGCCCCTTGCCGGGCGCAAGGTGCTGGATGTGGGGTGCGGCAATGGCTACCATGCCTGGCGCATGGCCGGAGAAGGCGCCGGGCTGGTCGTCGGTATCGATCCCAGCCTGCTTTTTCTGACCCAGTTCAATGCCGTCAGGCATTTCATGGCCAGGCAGCCCAACGTGCATTTTCTTCCTCTGGGTATCGAATCGGTGCCGGACCGTCTCGCGGCTTTCGACAGCGTCTTCTCCATGGGCATCCTTTATCACCGCCGCTCCCCTATGGATCATCTGCTTGATCTCAAGGACTGTCTGCGGCCTGGTGGCGAACTGGTGCTGGAGACACTGGTGGTAGAGGGTGATGGGAACAGCGTGCTTGTGCCCGAGGCACGCTACGCCAAGATGCGCAATGTCTGGTTCATCCCATCTCCCGCTGCACTGGTGAACTGGCTGCAACGCTGTGGATACAGGAATGTCAGGGTCTTGGATGTCACGCCGACCCGCATAGAAGAACAGCGTCGTACCGACTGGATGGCATTCGAGTCCCTGGCGGATTTTCTGGACCCCAATGATCATCGCCTGACGGTTGAAGGGCATCCCGCACCCACAAGAGCCCTGGTTTTGGCCACAACCTGAATTGCGGCCTATCTTTTCCGCAGGCCTTTCCCGATGATTGCCTCTTTATCCTGCATGTGCGTGGGGGCGAACAAAACCACCTCAGCTTTGATTGACAGGAAGGCGTGAAGTTCCAGTTTGTGGCGATGGTAGCGGAAATGACGGCTGGCAGCCGGTTATCGGTGGAGCCTCAGCTGCAGGAGCATGGCGGTTCCTTTGCCATCATCGTCCGCGACCAGGTAAAAGCGTCCTGCCGGTGTCAGGGCCATGCCTTCGAGTTTGCCTTTTGTTCCACAGGTCAGGCTGTAGCCGGGGATCAGGTCGGTCACAAGGCTTTTCCGCAGTAGTGGATAGGGCTGATCCACTGCCTGTCCGGGATGGTCAGGCAGTTCCACCCAGTGGATAGCGGTAGAATCGCCATTGTCCGCTGGCCGGCCAGTACTGGCCGATTTTCACCTGGCCCCTTGGGTCGTCTTTCCAGCGCCGCTGGAACACCACCACAACCCGTTCCTGTTCACCCGTTCCCGTTGAAGCAATGCCTTCGAAGCCTGCCTTGATCTTGTAACGGGCAACGGAAGCGGGCAGGGGGACTTCTTTCAGGACATGGCCGGTGTTATCCGTGCGGATGATCAGGTTGGGCAGATGCCGGCCGGGCTTGCCTTCCGATGCCAGCCAGAATCCACCTGCCTGTCGCCGGGCGATGCCTTCCAGATCATAGGGAGGTTCTGCGCCATTCCTCAACACCGGGAAACTCTGGACGATGACCGCCTGATCACCGGAAACATTCATCGTCTGGATTTCGGGTCGAGGCAGGTTGTGGTCGTGAACCGCATACAGGATGTCGGTGTCGGTAGCATCAGCTGTCAGCCCCGACAGGGCGCCCCAGCGAATATCTGCCTCGATGCGCTGGCAGGAAATGCCCTGATCCGATGGTGTAAGCAGGCCAGTGCATCCGGCGGAGAGGCTCAGGACAAAGGCGGGTAAAATCAGTTTCAGGGCAGACATGAGATCAATGCTCTTGCGGGGTTTGAAAGTGTGCGGCCGGAGTGTGTCACCAGGCCGAGGGAACGGCTCAGTTTCAGCTCGACAGGTAAAATGACCAGATCGGCCTGCGTCAGCATGGTTTTTGGCAGCAGTGTCCAGCCGAGGTTTATTTCCGAAAGCATTTTAAGTGTTTCCATATAGTTGGTAAACATACCTAATATTATTTCAAGGCCGTGTTTTTGCAGGGCCTGTTCCAGTATGTTCCTTGTATAAGTGGTGGGGCCGGGCAATACGGCTGGGTAGTGTGTGAGCTGTTCCAGGGTTACCGGCGATGTACCTGCCAGCTGGTGGTCGCGGGAAACGACAAAACACAGCTCGTCTTTCCAGAGCTCACGGGTTTCCAGGTGGGGCAGTGATTCGGTGGGCAGGGTAACGATGGCCACTTCTAGTTCGCCCTTTTCCACCGCCGTGCAGGCAGCTTCGGAATCCATGAAGCGGATATCCAGATCCACGGCCGAAAAGCGGTTGCGGAAATCCCGTAGTACGGGAGGAAGTCTGTGCAGACCGATGTGGTGGCTGGTACCCAGCACCAGCGTGCCCGATATTTCTGTTTGCAGGTTGCTGGCAAGGTGTTTCATGTCCTGCGCCTGCAGCAGGATCTCCCGGGCCTTGGGCAGCAGCTCCTCGCCCGCATGGGTCAGGCGCACGTTCCGTCCGATACGGTCGAACAATCTGATGTTCAGTTCCGCCTCCAGTGCAGCCAGGCGTTTGCTCACCGCAGGCTGGGTAAGATACAGCTGTTGCGCCGCAGCAGAGAAAGAGCCGCTGTCTGCAACGGCCACAAAGGTACGCAGGCTTCCGAACTCCATGGTTTAATATATTCCTTTATGGAATGATATAAATGAAAAATATGAATTTGTGTTATTCATTGTAGCCGGATATTCTGCAAACCTGAACAGTGGAAAGGAAAACGATCATGACAGCCAGAACTCTCTACGACAAATTGTGGGATGCTCATGTAGTGCGTACCGACGAACACGGCACCAGTCTTCTCTATATAGACAGGCAGCTGGTGCATGAAGTGACGTCGCCCCAGGCCTTCGAGGGCCTGCGCCTGGCCGGGCGCAGGCCCTGGCGCACCACTGCCAACCTGGCCACGCCGGACCACAATGTACCCACCAACCCCGAAGACCGTCATGGTGGTGTGGAGGCCATTCACGATCCCGTGTCGCGTCTTCAGGTACAGACCCTGGATCACAATTGCGAGGAATTCGGCATTCCCGAGTTCCACATCAACGACCCGCGTCAGGGCATCGTGCACGTGGTGGGGCCGGAGCAGGGGGCGACCCTGCCGGGCATGACCGTGGTCTGTGGGGATTCGCACACGGCAACCCACGGCGCCTTCGGCGCCCTGGCCTTTGGCATCGGTACCTCTGAAGTCGAACATGTACTGGCTACCCAGTGTTTGATCCAGAAAAAATCCAAAACCATGCTCATCGACTTGCAGGGCAAGGTAGGCAAGGGTGTCACCGCCAAGGATATGGTGCTGGCTATCATTGGTGAGATTGGTACTGCCGGCGGGACGGGTTATGCCATCGAATTTGCCGGAGAGGCCATACGTGATCTTTCCGTGGAAGGGCGCATGACCGTGTGCAACATGGCCATCGAAGCGGGCGCCAGGGCGGGCTTTGTCGCGGTGGATGATAAGACTGTCGACTATGTCAGAGGCCGTCCTTTTGCGCCATCCGATGAGCTTTGGGAAAAGGCTGTTGCCAACTGGCGGGATCTGCATTCCGATGAGGGAGCGGCCTTCGACAAGGTAGTGACTCTTGATGCCACCAGGATAGAGCCTCAGGTGACCTGGGGCACGTCTCCGGAAATGGTGGTGGCAGTAAATGACGCAGTGCCTGATCCCAACAGCGTGGCTGATGAAGTGCACGCCGGCGGCATGCGCCGCGCCCTGGAATACATGGGGCTGGAAGCGGGTACGCCCATCACCGATATTGCAGTGGACAAGGTTTTCATCGGCTCCTGCACCAATTCACGCATCGAGGATCTGCGTGCGGCAGCTGAGATAGCCAAAGGCCGTAAGGTGGCAGATACCGTCAAACTGGCATTGGTGGTTCCCGGCTCGGGCCTGGTGAAGAAGCAGGCGGAAGAAGAGGGACTGGATAAGATCTTTGTGGAAGCAGGATTCGAGTGGCGTGAGCCGGGCTGTTCCATGTGCCTGGCGATGAATGCCGACCGCCTGGAGCCGGGGGAGCGTTGTGCTTCCACTTCCAACCGCAATTTCGAAGGCAGGCAGGGCATCGGTGGGCGTACGCACCTGGTCAGTCCGGCCATGGCAGCGGCTGCGGCGGTGACGGGTCACTTCACGGACGTGCGCAATCTGTCGGGCTGATGCCCGACCTGCAGCAAAACGGCATCGTAGGTCGGACTTCAGTCCGACAACGGGGCACATGAACTGCCGGGCTGAAGCCCGGCCTACAGGTAGAGACACATGGATAAATTCAAAACGTTCAAAGGCAGGGTCTGTCCCCTTGACAGGGCCAATGTGGACACCGATGCCATCATTCCCAAGCAGTTTCTCAAGTCCATCAAGCGCACGGGCTTCGGACCCAACCTGTTCGACGAATGGCGCTATCTGGATCACGGCGAGCCGGGCATGGATCCGGCCAGTCGTAAGCCCAACCCGGATTTCGTGCTCAATGACCCCCGTTACCAGGGTGCCAGCATCCTGCTTGCGCGCAAGAACTTTGGCTGTGGTTCTTCCCGTGAACATGCGCCCTGGGCCTTGCTGGATTATGGTTTCCGGGTCATCATTGCGCCCAGCTTTGCGGACATATTTTTCAACAACTGTTTCAAGAACGGTATTTTGCCTATCGTGCTGGACGAGGAAACCGTGGACGGCTTGTTCCAAAAAGCCAATGGTGAAGCTGCGCTGCAAATTACTGCGGACCTGGAAAACCAGAAACTGGTGCTGGACGACGGCACTGAAATCCCCTTCGAGGTGGACAGCTTCCGTAAGCACTGCCTGCTGGAAGGGCTGGACGATATCGGCCTGACCCTGCAGCATGTGGACGAGATTCGCGCCTATGAGGAACGGCGAAAGCAGGAAGCGCCCTGGTTGTTTGGGGCACCAGGTTGACCGTAGGTCGGGCTTCAGCCCGACTTCGATACTTGACCAGAGCATGTCAGTCAGGCTGAAGCCTGACCTACGAGGTATTTAAGACAATGAGCAAGAAAATTCTGATTCTTCCCGGCGATGGCATAGGCCCGGAAATCGTCAACCAAGCCGTAAAGGTGCTGGACAAGCTGGCGGGCGAGGGCCTGGACATCGAGCTGGACGAGGCCCTGGTGGGCGGCGCGGCCATCGACGCCACCGGCGCTCCTCTGCCGGACGCCACCCTGGATCTGGCGAAGGAAGCCGATGCCGTCCTCCTGGGCGCCGTGGGCGGCTACAAGTGGGAATCCCTGGATATCTCCATTCGCCCAGAAAAAGGCCTGCTGGGCCTGCGCGCCGGGCTGAACCTGTTCGCCAACCTGCGCCCGGCCATTCTCTATCCCCAGCTCGCGGAGGCTTCCACCCTGAAGCAGGAAGTGGTGTCCGGCCTGGATATCATGATCGTGCGCGAACTCACCGGCGGCATCTATTTCGGCCAGCCGCGTGGCCTGCGGGAACTGGACAGCGGCGAGAAGGAAGGCTTCAACACCCTGGTCTATCGGGAGAGCGAGATCGAGCGCATCGTGCGCGTGGCCGGGGACATTGCCCGCAAGCGCGACAGCCGGGTCTGCTCCGTGGACAAGGCCAATGTGCTGGAATGCACAGAGCTGTGGCGGGACGTGGCCACCCGGGTCATAGAAAAAGACTACAGTGACGTGGAGCTGAGCCACATGTACGTGGACAATGCCGCTATGCAGCTGGTGCGCGCCCCCAAGCAGTTCGATGTCATGGTCACCACCAATATGTTCGGCGATATCCTTTCCGACTGTGCTGCGATGCTCACAGGTTCCATCGGCATGCTGCCGTCCGCCTCCCTGGATGAGAATGGCAAGGGCATGTACGAGCCCATCCACGGTTCCGCCCCGGACATCGCCGGTCAGAACAAGGCCAATCCCCTGGCCACCATCCTGTCCGTGGCCATGATGCTGCGTTACAGCCTAGATGAGTCCATCATGGCTGAACGCATAGAAGCAGCGGTAAACCAGGTGCTGGACGATGGCCTGCGCACTCCGGACATCATGGCGGAAGGCATGAAGGAAATCAGCACAGAGGAAATGGGCGATGCGGTGGTCGCGGCCCTGTAGGTCGGACTTCAGTCCGACATTTCCCGTTGTGGCACCTGTTCGTCGGGCTGAAGCCCGACCTACGGTAAACGATATTTCTAAATAGCAGGATCAAGATGATGAAAAGAGTAGGTTTCGTAGGCTGGCGCGGCATGGTGGGTTCCGTACTCATGCAGCGCATGCGCGAGGAAAATGATTTCGACGCCATCAAGGAGCCGGTGTTCTTCACCACCTCCCAGGCCGGGCAAAAGGGGCCGGACATCGGCAAGGATATTCCCCTGCTGAAGGACGCCACCGACATCGGAGAACTGAAGAAAATGGAGGTCATCGTCACCTGCCAGGGCGGCGACTACACCAAGCAGGTGTTCGCCGACCTGCGCGCCAGCGGCTGGGACGGCTACTGGATCGATGCCGCTTCCACCCTGCGCATGGCCGATCACACGGTCATCGTCCTGGATCCGGTGAACATGAACGTCATCCAGGACGCCATTGCCGCGGGCACCCGGGATTTCATTGGCGGCAACTGCACTGTCAGCCTCATGCTCATGGGCCTGGGCGGCTTGTTCCAGAACGACCTGGTGGAATGGATGAGTGCCATGACCTACCAGGCGGCGTCCGGCGCTGGGGCGCGTAACATGCGTCAACTCCTGTCCCAGATGGGCGCCCTGGAAGTCAGCGTTCATGAGCTGCTGGCCGATCCGGCATCCGCCATCCTGGACATCGACCGCAAGGTGACCGAGACCATGCGCGGCGACGCTTTTCCCACGGACCAGTTCGGCGTGCCTCTGGCAGGCAGCCTGATCCCCTGGATCGACGTAAAACTGGACAACGGCCAGAGCAAGGAGGAATGGAAAGGGCAGGTGGAGACCAACAAGATTCTGGGGCGTTCCGGTAATCCCGTGCCCATCGACGGCCTGTGCGTGCGTATCGGCGCTATGCGCAGTCACTCCCAAGCCTTGACCATCAAGCTGAAGAAAGATGTTCCCCTGGATGAGATCGAGTCCATGCTCCAGGAAGCAAACGATTGGTCGAAAGTGATTCCCAATGAACGTGAGGTGACGGCAGCCGAACTGACACCGGCAAAGGTCACAGGCACGCTGGAAGTGCCCGTGGGGCGTTTGCGCAAGATGAACATGGGCGATGAATATTTATCAGCCTTTACCGTGGGTGACCAGCTTTTGTGGGGCGCTGCAGAGCCGTTGCGGCGCATGTTGATGATTCTTCTGAAGCGGTGAAGCGTGATTTGCCGCAAATTGTGCGGCATCAGTTGGCATTCTGTGCCTGTTTTGGTTGGTAAAAATTATGGCGTACGCTATAGTTAGCTGTGAATTGTTACGTTTATCCTGAGATTGATTGTTTACCGGATATCAGGGGGATTTGGCCGGTGTCGTTGGAAATCCGGCGTACCTGCTGAACACATGAGTGATCAATTCGGAAACGATTGACCTGAATCCATGATCAGGCACCAGGAAGGGGATGCTTCAGAGGCAGGTTTTCTGCAGGCTTCTTCATGATACACATGGCGGGAATCTCTAAGGGAGGGAATATGATCCGCAAGCTGGCATTAGCAGTATCACTCGCGGTGGGCAGTCTGCCCATGTCTGTTTACGCGCTGGGCATGGGGGACATGACGACCCATTCCGCGCTGAATGAAAAATTCAAGGCTGATATCCAACTGATTTCAGTGAAAAAAGGATCACTGGATACCCTGAAAGTGAGTCTGGCGCCTGCAGATGTTTTCTCCCGTGTCGGGTTGGAGCGCAGTTTCTTTCTCACCCGGCTGAAGTTTGAACCCATGCGCCTGAAGAATGGCAAGGCCATCATCCGGGTTACCAGCCAGGACCCTATCAGAGAACCTTTCCTCGATTTCTTCGTAAAGATTGACTGGCCGAATGGCCAACTCGTCAGGGAATACACCGCGTTGCTGGATCCTCCGGCAGTGACCAAGCGCCGGGCTTCGAATGTCAGGGCGGCTACCACGCAGGCAGCTGCCGCAACCAAAGCTCCCAGGGTCACGCGGACCAGCACGGCTGCGGCTACCCCGTCGGCCCGGGTGCAACGGGCTCAGACCGAGGGTGAATACGGCCCGGTGCAGGCCAACGAGACGCTTTGGGAGATAGCCGACAGTATCAGAACAGAGGGTATTTCCATTCATCAGATGATGATGGCGCTCTACAAGGCCAATCCGGATGCTTTCCTGCACAACAATATCAATCTGCTGAAGAAAGGCCGCGTGTTGAAGGTGCCTTCGACAGAAGAAATCACCGGTATTGGCCGAAAAGAGGCCGTTTCGGAATTCCAGCAGCAGACAGAAGCCTGGATGAGCAACACAGGACAGGCGCCGGCTGCTGCAGAAGAGGGGCAGGTTGCCGAGACCGCTGGCGAGGCAGAGGCGCAAACTCCGGCAGAAACCGCCGGGAGTGAAGATGTTCAGCTTAAAATCGCCGGTGCTCCCACGACTGAACCGGCAGCAGGTGATACGGAACAGCCGGTATCCGACCTCGAGGTTGAAGAAGGCAGTGCAGATCTCAAGCAGAAAATGCTGTTGCTTGAAGAGGAAGCGGAAACCGCCCGCCAGGAATCTGCTCAGGTGCGTACTCAGCTGGAGACGCTGCAGCAGCAGCTAGAAGACACCCAGCGCCTGCTGAAACTCAAGGACGAAGAGCTGGCGCGTCTGCAGCAGGGGATGGGTGAGGTTGCAGCGACGGAAACCCTTACTGAAGAAACCGGGGCCGAAGCACCTGCAGAAGAAACCACTGCTGCCGGGGAAACGCCAGAACCAGAAACAGCGGTTGGTGAAACTGAAACCGAAACCGAAGCAGTGACTGCAGAACCTGAACAGGGAACGGAAGAAACGGCTGCAGTTGCGGTAGAGGAAACTGCCGGGGAAGCGGCTGCAGAGGGTGAACAACTGACCGGGACTGAGCAGGCCCCTGCCGAAGGTAGCGAAGAGGCCGCACCGGTCGAAGAAGAGGTCGTAGCCGCTGTCGAAGAAGAGACGCCGGTTGCAGAGGCTCCACAGGAACAGCAGCCCGCGCCCGAAGCTGCTACCGAAGCCGAAAAGGCTCCGGAAGAGAAAGCGCCGGAAGAAGCCGCGAAACCGGTTTCTTTCGTGGATAAGGCAATGGCCTGGGTGCAGGAAAACTGGCAACTGGCCGTCGGTGCAGGTGGTGCATTCCTGCTGCTGTTGCTGGCATTGCTCCTGGGAAGACGAAAGAAAAGTGGCGGTTCTGCAACGCCCATGTCACAGATGAGTGATGAATCGGTCGACCAGGAAAGCATTCTGCTGGAAGAGGAGTCCAGCCTCGCTGACACGGTTGCAGATCATATGGCTGCGGGCGCGGTCGGTGATACCTCTTTCCTGAGTGAGTACTCCACGGAAGAATTCAGAGGGTTGCAGGAAGACACGGCCGAGGTGGATCCGGTGTCCGAGGCGGATGTCTATATCGCCTATGGACGTTACCAGCAGGCCGAGGAAATACTGCGTGATGCCATGGCCGCAGGCAACGATTCTGCAGCGGTGAAGTACAAAATGCTGGAAGTCTATTATGCTACCCAGAAGAAGGATGCCTTTGCTTCCCTTGCCGAAGAAATGGTGAAGAGCGGTCAGTATGAGGAAGACCCCAAGGTATGGGAACACATACAGATCATGGGCAGGGACCTGGACAAGGCCAATCCGCTGTTTATCGCAGGTGTTGCAGCTTCGGCTAGCGCACTGGTGGATGGTGGTGACGGTGCCGGCGAGGACAGCGAACTGTCTCTGGATCTCAGCATGCTGGCGGAAGAAGTGGACTCCGTACTGAACGTGGACAGCGAACCCCTGGAAGGATTCAGTGAGCTGGATCTGGATATCTCCGGGCTGGCGGCAGAAGATACTGCGGAAGTAAAAGCGGAAGCAGAAAAGTCTGATGACAGTATCAGTACCGATCAACTGGCCGCTTCGGACAATGAAGCGCTGGCCGAAACGGAACTCCACACGGAGATGCTGGACATCAACGACCTTGGGGATCTGGACGTTGGAAGCACCAATCTCGATGATGCCCTGGCAGACCTGTCAGGAGATCTCGAAGGTGTGATGGCGGATTCGCAGATTCTGGACGAGCCTCTCGATCTTGAAGATGACCGCTTCTCCAACCTGGACGAAGGCATCACCCCGGACAGCCAGATTTCCGGACTGGAAGATGATCTGAATGTCTCTGTCGGTGAAGATTCAGTGATTGGTGACGAAGTGGAAACCAAACTGGAACTTGCCAAGGCCTTCATGGAAATCGGTGATGCTGATGGTGCCCGCGGTATTCTTCAGGAAGTTGAAGAGGACGGGACGCCGGAGCAGAAGGAGATTGCCGCACAACTGCTGGGCCAGATCGAAGACTGATTCTTCTCAATTGTTAAGGAATTGAACGGGGCGCTTCGGCGCCCTTGTCTTTTGGAGAAAAAGTGCGAATTGCATTGGGCGTGGAATATGACGGCAGCCGGTTTTGTGGCTACCAGACCCAGAAAAGCGGAGTGCGCACCGTACAGGAGTCCCTGGAACAGGCATTGTCATCCGTGGCAGATCATCCTGTGCAGGTTTTTGCGGCAGGCAGGACAGATACGGGCGTGCATGCCGATGCTCAGGTTGTGCATTTTGATACCGGGGCCGTCCGCCCTGCGCACGGGTGGGTCATGGGCAGCAATATCAAACTGCCTGCCGATATCAGCGTGCTTTGGGCCAAAGAGGTTCCACAGGATTTCCACGCGCGTTTTTCTGCCCTGGGTCGCACCTACCGTTATTTCATCCTGAACCGGATGAGTCGCCCGGCGATTCTCTCACAACGGGTATCCTGGGTGCATCGGCCGCTGGACGCTGCACTCATGCATCAGGCAGGGCAGGTGCTTGTGGGCAAACATGATTTCACCAGCTACCGCACCGTGCACTGCCAGGCCAGGAGCCCGGTACGCACCCTGCATTCCCTCAAGGTGATGCGTCACGGTGATTTCGTGGTCATGGAAGTACACGCAGACGGTTTCCTGCATCATATGGTGCGCAATATTGCGGGTGTGCTGATCGCTGTGGGTTCCGGGGAGCGCCCGGCCGCCTGGGCTGAAGAAGTTCTGGAACACAGAGACCGGCGGCAGGGAGGCATGACTGCGCCTCCCGACGGCTTATATTTCCACAACGTCGATTATGACCTGCGCTATGAAATCCCCGTAAATGCGCAAGAAGCCGGTCTGCTGATGTTATAATTTACCGTTATGCGAACCCGAGTCAAGATATGTGGCATCACCCGCGTTGAGGACGCCATGGCCGCCATAGATGCCGGTGCCGATGCGCTGGGTTTTGTGTTTTACCCGCCGAGTCCGCGAAATATCGGTGTGCAGCAGGCCCGCCATATCGTGGCGCAGCTCCCGCCTTTCGTCACCACAGTTGCCCTGTTCGTGAATGCCGGTCGGGAGGACATCGCAGACGTGGTGCAGCAGGTGAAGGTCGACCTTTTGCAGTTTCATGGCAATGAATGCCCGGACTATTGTGCACAGCATGGTCGGCCCTGGATCAAGGCCATCCGCATGAAGGACGGTGTGGATCTGCCGAAGGCGGACAGCGAATACCATCAGGCATCGGCATTGTTGCTGGATGCCTATAAGCCGGGTGTGCCCGGAGGCACGGGAGACAGTTTCGACTGGGCGCGTATTCCGCCGGAAATGGCCGGCCGTATCGTGCTCGCCGGTGGCCTGACGCCGGAGAACGTTTCCAGCGCCATACGCCGTGTGCATCCCTATGCGGTGGATGTCAGTGGCGGTGTGGAAGCAGCAAAAGGAATCAAGGACCATCACAGGATCAAGCAATTCATGCGAGGTGTACAGCTTGGAGAAGAATGAGAAATTCATGGAGATGCCGGATGAACGGGGTCACTTCGGCCCTTATGGTGGCATATTCGTGGCGGAAACCCTGATGGAGGCCCTGCAGGAACTGCGTGAGGCCTACGAGAAGTATCTGGTCGATCCGGAATTTCTGGCCGAGCTGGATGCCGATCTGCAGCACTACGTGGGCCGTCCATCGCCCATCTATCATGCCAAGCGTCTGAGCCGGGAAAACGGCGGTGCACAGATCTATCTCAAGCGCGAAGACCTCAATCATACCGGCGCTCACAAGGTGAACAACACCATCGGCCAGGCCCTGCTTGCCAAGCGCATGGGCAAGACCCGCATCATCGCCGAGACCGGGGCAGGGCAGCATGGCGTGGCTACGGCCACAGTCGCCGCCCGCCTGGGTCTTGAATGCGTGGTCTATATGGGTGAGGTGGATGTGGCCCGCCAGGAAGCCAATGTCTATCGTATGCGCCTGCTCGGCGCCGAAGTACGCTCGGTTTCCTCCGGCTCGAAAACCCTCAAGGATGCCTTGAATGAAGCCATGCGCGACTGGGTGGCTACCGTGGATGACACTTTCTACATCATCGGCACTGTGGCAGGACCGCACCCGTATCCCGCCATGGTGAGAGATTTCCAGACCATCATCGGCCGTGAAGCGCGCCAGCAGATTCAGGAAATGACCGGCAGCCTGCCCGATGCCCTGGTCGCCTGTGTGGGTGGCGGCTCCAATGCCATCGGTCTGTTTCATCCCTTCCTGGAAGACGAACAGGTGGCTATCTACGGTGTGGAAGCTGCAGGCGATGGCCTGGAGACGGGGCATCATGCCGCCCCGCTTTGCGCCGGGCAGCCCGGCGTGCTCCATGGCAACCGTACCTATCTGATGGAAGACAAGGACGGTCAGATCATCGAAACCCATTCCATCTCGGCGGGTCTGGACTACCCCGGCGTGGGGCCGGAACATGCCTGGCTCAAGGATGTGGGAAGGGCAAATTATGTAGCCGTGGATGACAAGGAAGCGCTGGATGCTTTCCATCTGCTGACCGTGACGGAAGGCATCATTCCGGCGCTGGAATCCAGCCACGCTGTTGCCTACGCCTTAAAACTGGCTGCGCAAATGAACCTGGATCAGAAAGTGCTGGTGAATCTGTCCGGCCGGGGCGACAAGGACATGCATACCGTCGCAGCCATCGAGGGGATACAGATATGAGCCGTATCAGCAGCTGCTTTTCCGATCTGAAAGCCCGCAACCGCACGGCCCTCCTGCCGTTCATCACCGCGGGAGATCCACATCCCGGTGTGACCGTCGGGCTGATGCATGACATGGTGGATGCCGGTGTGGACATCATCGAACTTGGGGTGCCTTTCTCCGATCCCATGGCGGATGGGCCGGTGATCCAGCGCGCCAGCGAACGTGCCCTGGAGCATCATGTCTCCCTGCATGACGTGCTGGACATGGTGCGGCAGTTCCGGGAACAGGATGACCGCACACCGGTGATACTCATGGGCTACCTCAATCCCATCGAGGTCATGGGCTATGCCGAATTTGCCAGAAGCGCCGCCGATGCAGGCGTGGATGGGGTGCTGACCGTGGATATACCCCCGGAGGAGAGTCACGACCTGATCCAGGCTCTGCGTTCCCACTCCCTGGATGCCATCTACCTGGCGGCGCCCACAAGCCACCGTCATCGCCTGGAAATGATTGCCGAGGCCGCCAGTGGTTTTATCTACTACGTTTCCCTCAAAGGCGTCACGGGATCGGCCAATCTGGTGCTGGACGAGGTAGCGGCGAAGCTTCAGGAAATCCGCGCAGTGACGGACATGCCCCTTGGTGTGGGGTTTGGCATCAAGAATGCCGAGATGGCGGCTGCCATGTCCAGGATCGCCGATGCAGTGGTCGTGGGCAGCACACTGGTTTCCAGAATAGAGGCAAATGCCAGTGAACCTGATAAGATAGGCGCAGAACTTAAGCAACTGCTTCAGGAAATGCGGGCGGCGATAGACGCCGCGTAGGCGTTGTACAGCCCGGTTTCCGGATGATTGAGGACCGACCATGAGCTGGTTTGACAAGCTTTTACCCAGTGTGATCCGCACCGAAGGCAGCGCCAAGAAGGCCGTGCCGGAAGGGCTGTGGAACAAATGCCCCGGCTGCGGTGCCATCCTGTATCGTGCGGAAATGGAAAGAAACATGGATGTCTGCCCGAAATGCGGACATCACAACCGCATCGGTGCACGGCGGCGCCTGGATCTCTTTCTCGACAAGGAGCCCCGTGAAGAGATCGCTGCAGATCTGCAGGCTGAGGATCCCCTGAAATTCAAGGACAGCAAGAAATACAAGGATCGTCTCAGTGCCGCGCAGAAAGCCACCGAAGAGAAAGATGCACTGATCGTCATGCGCGGCAAACTCAAGGGCATGGATCTGGTTGCCGCCGCCTTCGAGTTCAAGTTCATGGGCGGATCCATGGGTTCCGTGGTGGGCGAGCGTTTCGTGCGCGGCGCCAATATCGCGCTGGAGCAGCATATACCCTATGTGTGTTTCTCTGCCAGCGGAGGGGCGCGAATGCAGGAATCCCTGTTCTCCCTGTTCCAGATGGCCAAGACCTCTGCCGTGCTCAAGCGCATGGCTGACAAGGGTGTGCCGTTCATTTCCGTCATGACCGACCCCACCATGGGAGGGGTGTCCGCCAGTCTGGCCATGCTGGGAGATGTCAACGTGGCCGAGCCAGGTGCGCTCATCGGTTTTGCCGGCCCCCGGGTCATCGAGCAGACCGTGCGGGAAAAACTGCCGGAAGGGTTTCAGCGCAGTGAATTCCTGCTCGAGCATGGCGCTGTCGACATGATCATCCCCCGGGATCAGATGCGGGATCGCCTGTACAACGTGCTGAGTATCCTCAATCACGCTGCGGCCTGCGCCTGATATTCAGAAGGCCGGTTTGCGATTTGCCACGTTAGAAGGCTGGCTGACCTGGCAGGAAAGCCTCAATCCCAAAACCATCGATCTGGGCCTGGAGCGGACAAGGCAGGTCTGGCAGCGGCTGGTTCCTCCTGATCTTTCTTCCAGTACCGTTATCAGTATCGCCGGCACTAACGGCAAGGGTTCGACTGTTGCCCTGTTCGAGGCCATATTCAAACAGGCGGGTTACCGCACCGGCAGCTATACATCCCCCCATCTGCTGCGCTACAACGAGCGCATCCGACTCGATGGCGAGCCGGTAGAAGATCAGCAGATCATCGATGCTTTTCAGGCCACCGATGAAGCCAGAAAAGATGTTCCTCTGACCTATTTCGAGTTCGGCACGCTGGCTGCGCTGCTTGTATTTGCGCGGGAAAAGCCAGAAGTAGTACTGCTGGAAGTGGGTCTGGGGGGGCGTCTGGATGCGGTAAACATTATCGATGCGGATGTGTCTGTCGTCACCAGCATCGGTCTGGATCACCAGGAATGGCTGGGACATGACCGGGAAACCATCGGACGGGAAAAGGCGGGCATCTTCCGGCCGGGACGACCGGCGGTATTTTCCGGTAGCGATATGCCGGCCAGTATTGCCGATCAGGCAAGAATGCTGCAGACACACCTGTATATCAACGGCAGGGAGTTTCACTGCGAAGCCGGCGCTGAAACCTGGAACTGGTGCGGACCCTCAAGGATGCTGAATGCTTTGCCCTATCCCCATCTTCCAGGGCAGCATCAGTTGGACAATGCGTCCGGTGTCATCATGGCGCTTGAACTGCTGGCCAGGAAAACTCCGCTGGATGACAGGGCGGTTGTTCAAGGGCTGGAAGCTGTCAGGCTGACCGGCCGGCAACAGACAGTGGAACACCAGGGTGTGCAATGGGTGCTGGATGTGGCCCACAATCCCCATGCCGTTTCGGCGCTGGCGCGGCAGCTGAAAGAAAACCCTGTGGCCGGTCGCACTCTGGCTGTGTTGGGTATGCTTGACGACAAGGATGTCACTTCAGTGCTGACGCTGATGCAGCCGCACATCGACCGATGGTATTTCGCCACTATTGAGAACGCCCGCGGGATGTCCGCAGAAAAGCTGGCTGGGATGGCGCAATCCCTGTTGCCAGTACCGCCCTTCGATACACACGACACGCTTGACCGGGCTTTGAAGACAGTGGCAGAGGAAGCCGGAGTTGGTGACAGGGTGGTAGTGTTCGGTTCGTTCTTTACTGTTGCGGCAGCGCTGGCCTATCTGGATTCACCGGCCTGATTCCATAAGCAACCGGATCTGCCAGCAAGACGAATCCAATATGCCCGCTGTTTTTCCAGCTGAATGCAATCAGGGTATTATCGATGCGTGGAACACGGCATGGTGTTTCACCGCAAATCCATTCAGCAACGTGATTCCCGATCCGGCGTGAAAGGAGACATCGGCGCCTGGCAGAATATTCACCTTGTTCTGGGTGGTGATGCTTCCTGTGGCGGTGCACACAACAGGTTTAATATGCCCAAAATCATAGTTCACAATAACATTGTCGCCACTGCAGCTGAAAGGTGTAGCCGCGTATTCATAGGCACCAATGTCGGGTGCCATGCCGTTGGGGCGTGCCGTCCAGGTCGGTGGTGGTTGTGGAATCAATGCCCGCATCGATTGCTGCCGAACCCGAACCGATATGATAGTCGTCGTTGGCAGCATCCAAAAAAGTGGGATCGCCGTCCACCGGGTTGTTTCCTCTGAAGCCGTCATCTGTGTTTTGCCAGAAAAGGGTGTTGTCGGAAATGATCGCTGCCCCTTCGGCAGTCGACAATGTGATCCCTTTGTCGTGATCGGCAATGATGTTGTTGATCAGCGTGGCGGTCATGTTTTCCCCGATGTAGATGCCCTTGGTGTTGTTTATCAGTGTGTTGTGGGTCAGGTCGATGGCAGCGATGTGCCAGTCACTGTAGGCCAAAATGCCCGTGGAGCTGTCGGCAATGACATTGTTGCTTATGAGGGTTTTTCCCTGATCTGGAAAGGTAATAGTTATCCACAAAGCGCTGTTCAGGTTGGTCAGTAAGGTGTTCCTGCTGATGGTGGAGCCCTTGTCGTAATAGGCGTAGATTCCCGAGCCTGAATCAGCGTCGTTAGCGATAAATCTGTTGCCGATGACCTGTGCGGCGCTCTAGGTCAGGTTTATGCCAGCCCCTCTTTGAGCCCGGTTGTCGCGGATGAGATTGCGGGTAATCAGGGGCCATGCTTCCGTCCAGCCCACATTGATAGCGCCACCCTGGCCGCTGCAGCCCCGGCAGCCCTCATTGTTTCTGAATTCATTGTCGTGAATCACACCGGGACTGCTGAGGAACAGACCGCCCCCGTCACCTAATTGTATGGCTATTCCTGCGGTGTTATTCAAAAAACGATTGTGGCCGATGGTCGCGGAACCTGAAGCGCTTTGCAGGTAGACAGCACCACCCATGCCGCGTGCATCATTTTGCGTCGATGCAACATTGTCAGACAGGATATTGTGGGTGATAACCGGGGTGGCATCTACGCTGTAGATACCGCCGCCGGCATCGGACGACAAGAATCCACCGCCAAGTCCAGTGGCATTGCCTCTGGTGATGGTCAGCCCGTCGATAGTGGGGGAGGTATTGGCGGCGATCGTGAGTATCCGCCGCTGGTTCTCTCCGTCAAGGATGCTGATATAGGTGCCGGGATCACGCACTACCGGGTTGGAATTCGTGTTGTCCCACCCGCCAAGCAGGGAGATTGAGTGGGTTACGGCCACGACAACTTCACCCGTGTTCGTATAGGTGCCTTGGGCGAGAAGGACTTTGTCATGATCTGTGGCCAGATTCAGCGCCGTTTGCAGTTCGCAGGGGGAGGTCTGAGTGCAGTCGCCTGTTCCAGCGGGTGTCACGAAGAAGTTGCTGGAAGCCCCGCAAATACTGCTTGCTAGCAGCAAAATGCCGAGGGCAGCCAGTTTGCGGGCGGGGAAGGATAACAGAACAGAATACTTATGGAGGGTGTGCACGATGTTTTCTCCTTGCAGTTCGGGCTTGCCCAGGTATCTTTATAATGATAAATCTCTTGACGGGAGCAGGGATTGACGGCGGTCAGTAAAAGCTGTTGTTCCTTCTGCGGACAAAAAGTTCGCCAGAAAACCTTCAATGGTTATAATGTGACCTTTCAGTTCCTGGATTCGGGTTCAAACTGTGGATGAACAGTTAAAGCGCCGCCTGATCGGCGCCACGGTGCTGGTTTCCCTGGCAATCATTTTTCTTCCCATGTTGCTTAGCCACAAGCCCGTTGCCCGGCATTCGGGAAAAATGGCGGCCATTCCTGTCGAACCAAAGCGGGATTTTGATCCCGCCCTGCTGCAGGATGCTCCTCCCGAAAAGAAAACCTCTGAGCCTTCTGCGGCCGCTGCCGTACCTGCCGCCAGGGTAGAGAAACCCCCGGCGCCTGCATCGCCCCCTATCGTCCGAGAGAAGCCCAGGCCAAAACCTCCGGTGGCTGCCGAGAAGAAAACCGTACCCAAACCGCCCAAGAAAGCCGAAAAGAAGGTGGAGAAGAAACCTGCCGTACCAAAGGCTGCGCTGACGCCTTCATCCTGGGTGGTTCAGGTGGCCAGTTTCTCTTCCCGTGGCAGCGCGGACAAGCTGGTGAAAAAACTGCGCAAGGCGGGGCTGGATACCATGAATCCTGCTGCGGTCACTGTAAACGGCAAGAAATATTATCGTGTGCAGGTGGGGCCGGAACTGGACAAGCAGCGCGCACAGAAGCTGCTGCCGCGTATCAACAGGATTTCTGGTACCAAAGGCCAGGTTGTCCGGTATCCATAGGGAAAGCTTGAAGCATGGCTGATACGCAACTTATCTGGATAGACTTCATTATCCTGGGCATCATCCTGGTGTCTGCGCTTATCAGTCTGGTCCGTGGTTTCGTGCGGGAAGCATTCTCGCTGGCGGTGTGGGTGCTGGCATTCTGGATCAGCTGGACCTTCTTTCGTGATCTGTCCCTGCGCATGGAATCCATCATCACCACGCCATCGGTGAGATTGGGAGTGGCTTTCGTCATCCTGATGATTCTCTCCCTGACGGTCGGTGGCTTGCTGAACTACTTGGTGATCCGGCTGATCAACAGCACCGGGCTGAGCGGCAGCGACCGCTTCATTGGCATGATTTTCGGTATCGCGAGAGGGGTACTGTTCATGGCCATCCTGGTGCTGTTGGCGGGGCTGACGCCCTTGCCCCAGGATCCCTGGTGGCAACAGTCTGTGCTGATACCTTATTTTCAGGAGCTGGCGCTGTGGCTGAAAGATCTGCTGCCACCGGAAGTTGCCGAAAAGTTCCAGTTTCTGACTTCGGAACTGCCCGCTTTGCCTGTGCCTGAGAGTCTGCCGCCGGCACCCGCAGTGGTTCCGCCGGGACAGTAATTTCTTGTACAGATCGCAGGACAGGATTTAGTATGAACAGTTCATTGTTGATGATGCACTTCAGGAAACTCTGATCATGTGTGGAATTGTAGGAATCGTAGGCAGAGAGCCCGTCAATCAGTCCCTGTACGATGCCTTGCTGGTGCTGCAGCACCGGGGGCAGGATGCCGCCGGTATCGTCACCTGTGAGAACGGCAAACTGCACCTGCGCAAGAACAACGGTCTGGCCAGTGACGTATTCAATACAGATCACATGATCCGCCTGCGGGGCAACATGGGCGTAGGGCATGTACGTTACCCCACGGCGGGGTGTTCCTCTTCGGCGGAGGCGCAGCCTTTCTATGTGAATTCGCCCTACGGCATTGTGCTTGCGCACAACGGCAACCTGACCAATGCCGATGAGCTCAAGCAGGACCTGTTCCGCGAGGATCTGCGCCATATCAATACCGAGTCGGATTCCGAGATTCTGCTGAACATCTTTGCTCACGGACTGAGTTCCTATCCGCCGCATCTGAACTTGTCCGAAGAAGATATCTTTCGCGCCGTGGAAACCGTACACAAGCGCTGCCGGGGTGGCTATGCGGCAGTGGCGATGATACCCGGTTATGGCGTGATTGCCTTTCGTGATCCGCACGGCATCCGGCCGGTGGTGTTCGGTGAGCGGGATACGCCACAAGGAAAGGAATTCATGGTTGCCTCGGAAAGTGTGGCGCTGGATACCTTGGGTTTCAGGCTGGTGCGTGACGTGGCGCCGGGGGAAGCCATCATCATCACACGCACGGGCGAGTTTCATGCCAGAACCTGTGCAGAAGACACGGTGCGCTCACCCTGCATCTTCGAGTTTGTCTACTTTGCCCGGCCGGATTCCATCATCGACGATATTTTTGTACACAAGGCGCGGTTGCGCATGGGTGTGAAACTGGCAAAAAAGATCAAGCACGAATGGCCCGATCATGACATCAATGTGGTCATTCCCATACCGGATACCAGCCGTACGGCGGCACTGAGCCTGGCAAACAAACTCAAGCTGCGCTATACGGAAGGTTTCATCAAGAACCGTTATATCGGCCGCACATTCATCATGCCGGGCCAGACGGCGCGCAAGAAATCGGTGCGCCGCAAGCTCAATCCCATTGATGTGGAATTCAAGGGCAAGAACGTGCTGCTGGTGGATGATTCCATCGTGCGTGGCACCACCTCCAAGCAAATCGTGCAGATGGCCCGGGAAGCAGGCGCGAACAAGGTCTACCTGGCATCGGCTGCACCGCCGGTGCGTTATCCCAACGTCTACGGTATCGACATGCCTTCTGCGTCGGAACTGGTCGCGCACAATCGCAGCACGGAAGAGGTCTGTGAGATCATTGGTGCAGACAGATTGATCTATCAGGATCTGGAAGACCTGATCAATGCGGTGCAGAAGAAGGGCATGTACAAGGTTGACCGTTTCGATACGTCCGTTTTCAATGGCGAATACGTGACCGGCGATGTAACTAGCGAGTACCTGCAGGTGCTGGAGAACGATCGAAACGATCATGCAAAGGCCACGCGTGATGCTAGGGCAAACGTGATCGATCTGCACAACGGAGCCTGAAATGGACGACTATGCTGACTGGAAAATGGCCACACGGGCAATCCGGGTAGGTCATCATCGGACGCTGGAAGGGGAGCACTCCCCGCCTATCTTTACTACTTCGAGCTATGTCTACAAGAGCGCGGCCCAGGCTGCGGCCCGCTTTTCCGGGGACGAGCCGGGAAACATCTATTCACGTTTTACCAATCCCACGGTAAGAAATTTTGAAGAGCGCCTGGCCGCCATGGAAGGGGGTGAGGTCTGCGTCGCCACGGCTACGGGGATGGCGGCGATCATGGCCACCTGTATGGGGTTGATGCAGCAGGGTGATCATCTGCTCAGCTCCCGCAGTATTTTTGGCAGCACGGTGATCCTGTTCGACAAGTATCTGAGCCGGTTTGGCATCGAGACCAGCTATGTGCCATTGGCCGATCTCGATGCCTGGCGTACAGCCATCAGGCCAAACACCAAAATGCTTTTTGTGGAAACGCCATCGAATCCCCTCGGGGAGCTCGGTGATATTCAGGCGCTGGCTGAACTGGCTCATGAACAGGGTTGCCTGCTGGTGGTGGACAACTGTTTCTGCACGCCTGCGCTGCAGCGGCCTTTGGATCTTGATGCCGATATCGTGATTCACTCGGCCACCAAATACCTGGACGGTCAGGGGCGCTGCATGGGTGGAGCGGTTATCGGCGACAGCAAGAACGTCGGTGAAGAAGTCTATGGTGTGCTGCGTACCGCCGGTCCCAGCATGAGCCCGTTCAATGCCTGGGTGTTTCTGAATGGCCTGGAAACCCTGGATTTGCGCATGAAGGCCCATTCGGCCAACGCTGCGGAACTGGCGCTGTGGTTACAGGCGCAACCCAAGGTGACCCGGGTGCATTATCCGGGGCTGGACAGCCATCCCCAAAAGGCGCTGGCCGACAGACAGATGAAGCTTCCGGGTGGCATGCTTTCTTTCGAGGTCGACGGTGGCCAGGCGGCCGCCTGGAAAGTGATTGATGCCACCAAACTGCTATCCATAACCGCCAACCTGGGTGATACCAAAAGTACGGTTACCCATCCTGCCAGTACCACCCACGGACGCCTGACGCCAGAGCAGCGCAGTGATGCGGGTATCGGCGATGGCCTGATCCGAATCTCCGTGGGACTGGAGGATATTGCTGATATCAAGACGGATCTGGCCCGGGGGCTGGATCTTCTTTGAGCACGGACAGCCATCTGAGCAAATGGAACCGGCGGCACGCGGAAGCTGAAACCCAGGGCAGCGTGGCCCAGGTGTTGCTCAGAAATCTGCACCTGCTGCCAGCGTCCGGCAAGGCGCTGGATCTGGCCTGTGAACGGGGTGCCAACGCCCTGCTGCTGGCGAAGTCCGGTCTTGAAACCCATGCCTGGGATTTTTCAGACATTGCCATTGAAAGACTGGCGGCAACTGCGCAGGAAGAGGGTGTAGACGTCATGGCACAGACCCGGGATGTGGTTGCTGAGCCGCCGGAAGCAGATAGCTTCGACGTGATTCTGGTGTCTTTCTTTCTGGAACGCACTCTTGTTCCTCATCTTATCCGGGCATTGCGTCCCGGTGGCAGAATCTTCTACCAGACCTTCGTAAAAGATGTCTATCTGGACAGGGGACCCGGCAGTACCGCTTGGCGCCTGGATCACAACGAACTGTTGCACCTTTTTCAGGAACTGCAGATACACTATTACAGGGAAGACGGGACGGTTTGCAGCGAACCCGATGAAGTGTCGGATCTGGCGATGCTTGTCGCATCCAGAGGAGAGGAATAGATGCCCCAGCGTATTACGGCTATCGTAGTCAGTATCGTGGCGGTGATTGCACTGCTGATATTCGGCAAGCCCCTGCTGGTTCCTTTCGCTATTGCGCTGATCATCTGGTATGTCATTGATGCCATAGCCCTGCAGATCCGCAGGATTGAATTGGGCGGTATCCAGCCTTTTCATCATGTGAGTGTGTTTCTGGCATTGCTGGTTGTGGTGTTGCTGCTCAGCGGCATGGTGCAGATGATCGGCGATACCATAGAGCAGGTGAAAATTGCCGCGCCCAATTACCAGCACAATGTCAGCAGGATGCTCGACCGGCTTGCTTCGCTGCCCGGTGTGGAAGTGGCGCCAGCCATTCAGCATTGGGCAGATGGTCTGGACCTGGGGCGCATCATCAGCAACATAGCCGCAGCTATCATGGGGTTGGCGGGAAATGCGGGCCTGGTGGCTATCTATGTGGCATTTCTGCTGCTCGAAGAGCGCTATTTCGGGATCAAACTGCGGATCATGTTTCCCAGTGCGGACAGGTACCGGAAGGTAAACCGCATACTGGAAGCAATTCAGGTTCAGATTCGCCAGTATGTGTATATATCAAGACCATGGTCAGTGCGCTGACGGGTATCGTCAGCTATATCATCCTGTTGTGGGTCAGCGTGGATTACGTGCCTTTCTGGGCGCTGCTGATCTTCATGCTCAACTACATTCCCACCATCGGTTCCATGGTGGCCGTGCTGCTGCCGACCACCCTGGCACTGGTGCAGTTCGATACTTTCGGGCCTTTTGTTACCCTGCTGGTATCGCTCGGCACGGTGCAGGTGCTGATCGGCAATGTGCTCGAACCGCGGCTCATGGGGTCTTCGCTCAACCTCAGTCCGCTGGTGGTGATTCTGGCCCTGTCCCTGTGGGGGCAGATGTGGGGGGTGACCGGCATGTTTCTGAGTGTGCCCATCACCGTCATCAGCATGATTGTGCTGGCCAATTTTCCCCAGACCCGGGCCATTGCCGTGGCCATGTCGGAGAACGGGCGACTGAAGGACAGCGCCTTGCGGACATCGTAGCCGCCTGGCATTCGCTGCCAGCCATGGAGAGCGAAGCGAAGGCTGGTAGTCCCCAGTAGCCGCGAGACCGCACTGTTTTCCCGGCGTGCCTTGCGCCAGAGGGAAAACAAAGTAGGCCTCCGAACGCAGCGTCCAGTCATTGGGAGACAAGTACGGAGCAGCAACGAGCTTGCGAAGTTGTTGCGCAGTGCTTGGTGACCAGGACGGCTGGGGCACCAATAGGTTGTCAAAGGCCGAGTCGATTTTGGGGGCTGGGATGTCCCAAAATCTATCACGAGGCCGAAGACACGCTTGTTCAATCACTTGAGTTATTGAATATCGGCCAGAATGTGGCATCACCGCCGCGGTCCTGCAGTTCCTTCATGACAGGGTTCCCCGATCCAGTTGCCGACACCGGCGAAATTGTGTAATTTATAAAGCTTGTGTTATCAAGGGGAAAACAAGAAGGGCTCCTCGACGTTTTGAGTGGAATTTCCCCAAAAACCTGTGCCAGTATAGCGCCAAATACTGGCATGAGGAAAAGACGTGGACGGCAACGAGATACTGCTACTGGGATTGGGGATTCAGTCTCCCTGGAAACTGATGAATCAACACTTGGATACGAGTAAACAGCCGCCGCTGCCAGCCATGGAGAGCGAAGCGAAGGCTGGTAGACCTCAGTAGCCGCGAGGCCGCACTGTTTTCCCGGCGTGCTTTGCGCCAGAGGGAAAACAAAGTAGGCCTCCGAACGCGGCGTCCAGTCATTGGGAGCCAAGTACGGAGCAGCAACGAGCTTGCG
>NZ_JBHNMF010000008.1:0-4793 GCF_048562965.1 Thiolapillus sp.
TCATCCTGGAAGCCTGCTAGTGGTGAGCGTATGCCGCGCATCTTTATGATTTTAGGGTCGGCAAGGAACGCCATACGCCGGTTGTACTCGGATAGTACGTGGTTTCTGCGACGGACAAGTGCATCATCGTCCAGCAGTTGCCAGCCTATGTCTGTGTCGCCCTGAAAGCCAAACATGGTTCGGTTTCTGTTTTCCCGCGTAAAGCCATGCGCGCCCAATTCCTCCTGATAGGGTCTCAGCGAGAGGCTTCTGGGCCGTGCTGAGCAGTAGTTGCAGGAGGCAACGTGCCAGGGGGCGTCCGGAACCTTTGGATCTTTGAAGAGCAGTGCAGCGTCCGTAGCCATGAAGAATTCTGACAGTGAGCCGGACCGGTTCATGGCTGAGATGTGGGAATGTGAAATTTCTCTGGTCGCCTCTGCGGTCATGGAGTTCTGGGAGAACAGTCCGCGTGTGTCCTCGATCATCCGGATGGCAATCAGTTCAGAGCCCAGAACCGCTCCCGTAGGGTCTGCAACAGTTACGGGAGTGCCAGCCGCGTAGCTGTACGCTGAGAAAAGCTGGCGTGCTGGATCCGTCTCAAGGAAGCGGGAAAGCCTTGGTGACAGGTCACGCACACCCAGGGTGATGAGGTCGCCTGCGTAACTTCCATTTGCGTAGCGGGAATCCGCATGAACAGCAGCCGCCATGCACAGGATGGAGGGTATCAGGAGCTTAGTGACTATCTTCGCCATGGCAGCCATGATCTGTGGTTCCTGCTGGTAGTAGACTTTGATTTAGGTTTAGGCATTAGGCTACGGTGCTCTTCGTGCAAAGCTCTAAGTACCCTGGGGTCTCGCTGAGCTAAAAAGAGGTAGCCTGCGTTGCTACGTCGTGTCCGTACCAGATTAAGGCCATCGTAATACTCCGTAGTCTGCCGCCGGCGTTCAGCTATAGCGGCATCGTACTGTACTATTTTCTCCGCCATCTCATCCGCCCCCTTTCGAAGCGCAAGAAACAGTTCATCAGGTTCCTGGCGAAAGTCTGCCAGTGGGGATGATATGCCGCGAACTTTCATCATTTCGGGATTTGCCAGAAATTCCATACGCCGATTGTAGCGTAACTGCATATCATCACGTGCCAGTACCAATGCCCGGTCGTCCCAGAGCTGAAGGCCTACGTCCACATACTCACTGAAGCCGTACATTTCCCTGTCTCGGCCTGCACGGGTAAAGGATGTTCCTACTTCCTCGTGGTAGGGTTTGAGCGATAAGGATTTGCTGCTGCCCAGACAGTACTCGCAGGAAATCACGTGCCAGGGTTTGCTGGGTAATACCGGGGTAGTTTGCAAAGCCACGGCTTGGGTGCCTATAAAGAACTCCCCCATTGAGGCTGAACGCGACATTGTCTTGGTATGCACATATGCGACTTTCTTTGTATCTTCTGTCGCTAGGAAATTTGCCCGGAACAGGCTACGCGTGTCATCTATCAGGCGTATTTCCGAGATAGGCAGCACAACGGCACCTGTAGGATCCGCGGCTGTAACCGGGGTACCTCCCGCGTAACTGTAATCAGAAGAAAACTGATGCTCCGGATCTGTTTCGAGGAAACGGGAAAGCTTGGGTGACAGGTCACGGATACCCAGTGTGATTATGTCACCGACGTAATCCCCACTTGCATAGCGGGGATCCGCGTAGCTCAGGTTAGTCGTGCATAGGCAAAGGAGTATGAGCCACTTCACTGATACGTTCGGGCGTGTCGGTAAAGATCACGGGGTGCGTGGTGCTCCCGTGCTACCCGAATGATCTGCTCGATGGCGATAGGTGCTACGACAAAGGCCAGTGACAGGCCGGCAAAGGATGCGACGCTACGCCAGACTGAAGGTGGTGCCGCACCCGGTAGGCCACCGTTCTTCATCATGTTGGTAACCAGCTGTTGTATATTCGCCTGTCCTTCGGCATTCAGCAGCGGCAGGGGGTCAGCGGATGCGACGGCTCGTGACACTGCGGGAATAGCCTCGTTCGCTACGGCTCGTGACCCCGGGCCTTCACCCACGGCGAATACCGACAATGCAGATCCGGGGGCTTCGATGGTTGTGGGGTTGCCCAGTGTCGCTACTGCACGGGCAGCATCTGCCGTAATTCCTTCCTGCACCGCAGTGGCTGTACTTGGTATATATGGTTCTTCGTAGAGCGGGTTATCAATGGTCCGGAAGGCCAGTCTGCCCCGTACGTCCGCTGCGGTGTCTTCCAATCCGATTTCAGAATAGATACCCATGTCGTTGGTAAGGAGTTCCGCCGAGGATCGGGAACTGACGCTACCCATCTCAATCTCTTCAGCCGTGCCGAAACCCAGTAGGGACTGCTCTGAGGTTTCTGCGGCTATCTGTGAAGCTGCGGATGCACCTGCTTCACTTTCCACGGTGAAGACAAAGCTGGGATTCTCAAACATTCCGGCGGCATTCCGGGCAATGGTGCCAAAGCCACCAGCCGCGGCCATGGCGGTTCGATCTGCACCCGCGCTCATACCTACAATGTCCTCCATCGTCAGCATGGCTTCACGTGAGCCCGACGTTCCCAGCTTGGCGGACACGAAGGCCACCAGGCGCGCGATACCATCACCGATACCATCACCGCTGGGATCCGCAAAGGTCATGGGGTTGCCACCCGTGTAGGTGTAGGCAGACATGAACTGGCCTTTTCGGTCAATGGTCAGGAACCGTGACAGCTTAGGGGAGTAGCTGCGGTTGTCCAGCGCCACGACTTCACCTACCACAGGTTTTCCGATAAACGTATCAGAGTGTTGGACACTGTGGTAGATCGCATAGGATCCCAGACTGAACAGGGCCGCCGTGGTAGCGTGCAGTGCCAGCGCTCTTGCGGTAGTCAGCGCTTTGGGTGCTATCTTCATTTCTCTTGGCTATCTCCGTATGGACGGTAAACCCAGCTTTCACGGCTCTTATCATTAACCAGTGTCAGCCAATTATTCAACCGGTCTGGGAACACGAGCAGGGCTTCGCTGGATTTTGCCAGCAGGTACGTGGCCTGCCCACTACCTACCCGGATCTGCGCACCTTCGGGTGTCACTTCATAACCTTCATCGAGATACAGGGTACCGTCGCTGAACAGACGTTTGCCGTTGAAGTAGCCAAACGTGTGGATCTCCCCTTTATTCTCTGTTTTAGCCAGACGGCCCATGACGTTGTAGGTGTAAGTTACTTCACCATCAAAGGTCATGCGACCTGCCTCATCATAATGGGCTTTCAGATCGTCATTACCATAGTTGATCGTGTCGATCCGGTTGGTCTTCTGCTCCATAACAAACGAACCATACTCATTCTTGGTTACGTTGCCATTGGGGTCATATTCGAAGGTGCCCGACAAAGTACCGGTGTACTTGACCAGACGGGCCAGCGAATCGTAGTGGTAGTTTTGAATCTCAGTATCGCGCCGCATTCCCACCAGGTTACCCGTAGCATCCCATGCGTACTTAACCACTTCCAGCGGGGATTTATCCGAATCACGGGTCAGGGCCAGGTGTGTATCCCGACCCCAGCTGTCCAGTTCCCTCTCGATCTCGTAGCCCATCGACATAACTGTGCCGGGGGAGTCATCCGGAAGGAAATTGCTGAAGTCCAAGGTTACGGCATCTTCCCAGTGGGGTGAACTCACGTCCAGCGAGGTGACAAGTCCCGCAGTACCGTAAAGGTATGTGACGGTTTCGCCCTGCGGGTAATGCACTGCCTGAAGCGAGCCGTTGGGGTGGCGGTCATACGCAAATACGTACTCACCGCCCTTGACCCGCCAGGCCTTGGATTTCAGGAAGCCCATGGCATCATAGGTCAGCTCCACCGTGTTCCCATCGTCCATCACCTGTGTCAGGTGCCCCCGGTTGTTTTCACCGGTGCGGGTATCATCATAGACGTAGGAGACAGTGCGTTCCTGCTGATCAGCTCCCCGGTATGTCATCGTGGTTACACGGGCGCGTCCGTCATAGGACCAGATCTGCTCAGAGCCATCCGCGTTCACGCGCCGGGCCAGCTTACCGAAGCCGTTGTAGAACTCGCACTGCCGCCCAGCATCAGGCGTCATGACACAGGCACGATCCCCCGTGGTGTCGTATGAGACGGTGGACATCAGCCCCCGGTAATCGGTGGTGTCCGTGACACGTGACAGGAGGTCATAGTGCGTTGTGGATGTAGAGCCATCACTGCGGGTAGTGATGCGCTCTCGATGTACCTTGCTCTCTTCTGTGGTCTTCAGCAGCACGGTCGCGGCAGCATCCTGAACGGGTTTGCTGGGGTCAGGACCGTAGATACTGGTAACAGATTTCCCATTGGAATAGGAATACGTGTACCGTACAGTGGCAAGCCCCACGCGCTCACGTGTCAGAATATTACCCCGGTGGTCATAGGTGTATCGGATGTGTCCGCCAGCCGGTGTGATTTCGGAACTCAAACGGCCCGTTCCCCTGTCAAAGGATTTCTCAGACAGGGTAACAGGCTCATTCTCGCCACGGGTACGCACCTTCTTCCACACCTTACCAAGACTGTTGTAGTACGTATCATTCACGAGCACCCCGGTACCGTCGGAGACGTGCTCACTGCGTGCCCTGGAGTTATCCATGAACACGTAGTCATACCAGCGAACCGGTACGGACGTTCCCTCAGAGTCTACGACATACTGCTTCAGGGAGTGCCCAAAGGTATCATAGGCGGATTGCGTACCGGAACCATCGGGGAGGATGTGCGAAGTCACCAGCCCCCATACCGGGTCGTAGGTGAAGCGGTCAATCAGGCCGCCAGATTCACGGGAGCT
>NZ_JBHNMF010000008.1:4893-27151 GCF_048562965.1 Thiolapillus sp.
GCCCAAAGGTATCATAGGCGGATTGCGTACCGGAACCATCGGGGAGGATGTGCGAAGTCACCAGCCCCCATACCGGGTCGTAGGTGAAGCGGTCAATCAGGCCGCCAGATTCACGGGAGCTTAGGTTGCCAAACACGTCATAGTCATAGTTCACGGTAATACGACCGTGCGTAGACAGCTCTGACCGGTTGTTGAATTCTCGGATCTGAACACGCTGGGTTATCAGCCCCTGCGTATCGTAGCTCTTCTTCTCAGACCGATACCCTTTGTTGACTGCGCTCCACGTCTGGTCTAGCACAATGCGGAACTTATCGTCGCGTACCTGGAATGACAGGGACAGGTCTTCCTCTGTTGGGTAGTAGGTTTTTGGTGTGCTCAAAAACGCTTCGGCATTGTTCTTGGAGCTGGTCTTGAGCCGACCCACACGCAAGTCTCTTCCCCAGGCATCGCCGTTATAGTCTTTATACAGGTTTGCCGTGTAGAGTACATCGCCGCCTGTGTACCAGGTACCGGAGAGCGTGGGGGATCCATACTCGGAAACGTGAAAGTTCTTCACATTCTGTGTCCAGGCCACCTCGCCATTGTCGGCGTACACGGTCTGGGTACGTGTATCCATGGGCACCAGCCACACAGGCGGGCTGGATTCCAGCACCTTACGGGGTGCGTAGGTTGTCTCAGTCACCTGGAGCGGGCGACGGTCTTTCGTGAGAAGCGTCACACTTGCCGCTTTGCCGCGCAACGGATAGTTAACGTAGTACTTCGTCTCAGTAATGAGGCCCTTTGCCGGGTCCTCACGGGTTACGTGCCTGTACCCGGCGAAACGCCAGTCATGGCGATTGTACACTGGGGCCTCATAGGTCATCTGGAAATGACGCTTTACCTCGCGGGTGGTGTTTTCATCCAGTACGATATCCCAGTTGTCCACAACATTCCGCACCTTAGTCAGGGGGATATTGGGGAACTCAACGCCTTCCTGATCCGTAACAACCGGGGAGGCGTGGCTTCGGTAGCTGAACTCCCAGGCATGGTGCCCGGATCCATTAGCCATGTTGGTCATGCTGAAGTTGTAGTACTGCGTGGTGTTGGTCCACAGTCGCAGAATGACGTGTCCACCTTCATTGTGAACCGCGATCAGATCCGCAAGCGGGGAGCCGCCAAAGGGCGCAAGAACCGCACTGATGTTTTCGCCCACGCTTTCAGTGTGCGTCATGTAGGTGTAGGTAGCGTCCGTGTGCCGGTAAATGTCGTACCACTTCTCATCCTTGTTGTACATCAGCAGGTCATTCTCGCGATCACCGTCTACATCCACGAACTGCATCGTGTGCAGCTCATCGTCGGTGCTCTGCGGATGCTGAAGCCGGAAGTTTTGGGCAGCGTTTTGTGCACTGCCTGTGGCTGCAAGCATCCGGCTATATGCCTTACCGGTGTTCAGATACAGTTCTGCGACGGCTTGCCCACCGTTCTGATTAACGCGAAGCATGTCCGTCAGGCCATCCTTGTTGAAATCAAGGAAGCTGTACAGGGGCAGCTTGTTGTCCTTAGCAGAAGCGCCCAGATCCGCAAAACCGGCATAGGCACCAGCAGGCGCTGAGAACTTAGCGCTTTTGTTATAGACACTGCCCACAAGAAAACGCCCGTCTTTCACGCGGGTGATGAGCATGTCCGTCAGAGAGTCAGCATTAATGTCGGTGAAGTGCAATCTGTCTTTCGAATCCAGCACCATACCGCCCGAGATATTCTGGTTAATGTCATACGGCTCATCAAAGCCCAGGCCGTCTTCGCTGGCGAACCAGGCCATCAGGTGCTGAACACCGTTCACTTCCTCAGAGCTCAGGATATCCCGCCGGCCATCGCCATTGACGTCAGTTGTGTAGAACCTGCGATCATCCTTCCAAGTGTTATCGAGATGGGTATCCCGGCTCTGACCCACGAAGCCGCTAAGGCCTGTCTGAGCTTCGTACACTGTAGCAAGGGTTTCATCGGCCCGGCCTTTGTGGATCTTCACCAGATCATTCAGGCCATCGCCATTAGTGTCCATGACGAACCAGCTGTAGGGGTGCTTACCCGCGTCATCCGAACTCCAGTCACCCAGATCCTCCCGATCCGAAGCCCGGTACAGGGTGCCGTCTTCGCGGGAGCGTGCGAAAGTAAACATGGCCCGGCCATTGACGTTAGTCAGCAGCCCAATACCCGGGTAGCCATCACCGTATTTGTCCCAGATCAGAACACGAAGCTCTTCGGGGCTGCTCGGTGCCTGGCCCATATCCAGCTCCCCATTCGGGGTGAAGGCGACATGGGGCTGGGTGCCCGGTGTAGGCGCATCGTAGCGCATGGTCAGGGGGGAGTAGCATTCCCCAGAGGCGGCGCACAGCGTCACATTAGTGAGCAGCGAATGCCGATAGTAGTCGTATTCGGTGTAATCGAGATTGTAGGTGTACAGGCGCTTGTCATTAAGGTATGCATCAATTCCGACAAGTAATAGGTCAGCGTGGAAGACGTAGCCACCAAGACCGATGTGCGCAGGGACCTCGACCTCACGGTGCTTTTTACGGTAGCGAAAGGCTATTTTCCGCATTGCACCGTCTTTCCCATAGGTAACGGATCTTGGATACAGCACGTTGTAATCCTTAGGGTTTTCGTATTCCCAGGTGATACGGTTCCCGTGCGTGTCAGTTTGCGACGTCAAACCCCAGACCAGCACATCCTCACCACCCGGGGAGATGTTGCTGGCATAGTGACTTACTGTTCCATTGGCCTCGTAGACGTCAAAGGTACAGGGGCCATTGCCGCAGGTGCCGTGGCTGATGATCTTGTGCGTAGCCTTCAGCGTGGTCTGGTACTCAGTCTCAGGCTTACCGTAGTCGCCTTTGATGTTGACCAGGCGAACGCCATTCAGCGAATACCGGTTGGACTGACTGTAGCCCAGATCCTCCGAATCCAACGCAATGTTGGACCACGTATTATCCAGCCGCTTATTCAACCCGGTTAGCTGAATAGCGGTAGGACCCTGTAGCATCCAACCCTGCCCCAGATAGTTGCCCCCGGACTGGGAATTGTAGCTGAGTGAAAGCTTGGGTGCCATTGGGGCAGCCGGTACCTTAAGCGGGAGCTGCGCGGTTGCTGCCCCCTTACCGTCTACGCTGACCTTCGGTGTCAGCGAGAAAGTATCCAGCCCTGTCGCGTTAACAGCGGCGGTGGAGAACAGCAGGCTAGCTGCAAAGATCATCTTAGTTTTCATACAATTACTTCTCGATTGTGTTTTTAACTGCGGGCTCGCCTTCAGTCTGTGTCGGCTGCGTGGCCCATTCAATAATTGTGTAGGTAGCATCACCGGTATCACGGCCATTCTGACCGGCATTGCCTTTGAGGGAGCCGGGCTGACCGGGCTTACCGGGGCGGCCGCCACTGCGGATCGGCGTACCCATTGCACTCATGCTCGGCGCTGCATCCGTCACAGTGCCGCCCTGGCCGCCATGCCCCGGGTTGCCGCCCTGGCCACCGTCGCCGCCGTGGGCAGTCTGCGTACGTACCTTCAGCTTGGAGCCATCAGAGCTCCAGTAGTGGATAACAACATGCTGGGGTCTGCCGGCATCACCGCCTCGCGCGCCGTTGCCACCGTTGCCACCGTTGCCGCCCTGACCACCATCGCCCGCGGGCTTTTCTGTGGCACTGCACTGACGGCCTGTGCCGCCTTTGCCGCCCTGGCCGCCCTGGCCGCCGTCGCCACCGCGCCCGCCTTTGGCACCATCACCGGGCACCACCGCAACGTAGCAGTCGCCGCCGTGCAAGTCATCGATAAACAGGCTAAACATCGCCGCATCACCGCCATTGTCACCGCGCTTTCCGTCTTCACCAACGGCACCATCAGCACCGGGGGCCCCAGCGGATCCGCCTTCCTCTGCGATACCGCAGGATGAACAGTAGCCATTCACACCATCCTTGCCATCAGTTCCATCCTTGCCCTTAGCCCCCGGGCGGCCGGCGTTGCCCTGCATTCCCTCAAGGATGATGATATCTGCCTGGGGTTCGTCGATAGACAGATCCTGTACACGCATGATACAGGACTCTGCGTTGACGATAACCCGGCTCCTCGGGCGCAGCCAGAGCCGACCGTAATTGGCAATAAGGGAGCGCCCGTGCAGCCGTAGCGCTGCATTGGGCTGAACCGTTTCGTTCCCGCCGCCGAAGAATTGTGCGGAAAAGTTTCGGCGCAACATCTTGTCAAGGTGGTCCAGCGCTTCAGGGTGTAGCGGGTGTACACCTGCAATGGCGTAGAACGCATACCGGCGGAGAGCGGGAACAGTGATGGAGTACTTATCCCCCACGTGCTTTACCAGGGTTTCCCATGCGGTTTCATTACCGGGGCGTACAGGAAGTTGAAAAAAAGATTTGAATTCAGAGAAGCTGCTGAACGTCAGCAATCGTGAAGCCCCCGGTGTTTCGTGGATGCAGTGCCCGGGGGGGCAGAGGTTCGTATCCTTGAAGAACTTAAGGTAAGCCCTCTGCTGGTTCGTGGTCATAGGCTTCAGGTCGTCAAAGTCAGGGTCCTGGTAGCCGGCGCGGCTGGGCAAATTCATGGGGTCTGTCATGTGGGTCCTCGTTGGTGTAGCATTGTCAGTGTTCTGCAACTCTACAACAAAGGCTCGAAATGGTAAACATCACATTTTATCTGCACCTGCAACCGGGCAACTATGGCGAAGGCCCCGCGCCCCTGCTGGCAGTACCCCCATTGGCTTCGCATGACATCGCCACGCCACCTTCTGCGTTTCCGGATGAAACCGCACTGGTTGCGCTGACGGGGCAGAAGATCCCCGAAGGGAAGTGCCTGCTGCGTATCGCCTCTACCGAAGACGTTTACTACGCCTATACCGTGATTGGTGACGCCACGGTGTCCAACCGCGCTCTGTACCTCCCGGCACACTGCGTAGAGTACCTTGGCATCCCGGCAGACCGTAATCATGACCGGTACATCAGCGTGAAATCCGTATGAGTTTTACTTACGATTCAACCACTAAGATAGTCACACAGACCGGCACGGATACTGCGTTACCCACCAGCGCGGGCAATGGGTTCACTCTCCCGGTGAATATGCCCAAGTTCTACGTGATCAAGCTGGATGATGGCGTGACGCTGAAGATCGAGGGACAGCTGACGATCCCCTACTATCAGGCACTTGCCCTCAAGACATCGGCTACTGCGGGCGGTATCGCCATCAGCGCCGGGGGGCGGCTGACCTTGCAGGGGTCATACATCGTCAATGGCGAAAGTGTTCCGGTAGCCGGGGCACGGCTCCTGATCGATGATGCCCTCTCCCCGGGGAAGGGGCTGATCGCTTTTGAGGGGAACAGCACGACCGCTGCCGAACTGGTCATCGACAATAGCGGTATCATTGTGGACCGGGCTTCGACGCTCGCGGATGTAGGGCACCTGTTCAGTTACACCGCCGGGGGGAAGGCAAGCATCAGCTTCCTCGGCAAGATGATCTTCCTGTGGTGCCCCAACAAACAGGTGGAGGTGGAACTGGGCCCTAAGACATCTGTGGCGGCAAACTTTTCCGACATCACGAGTGTCTTTTCTGCGGATAAGATCCTCTCGCAGATGCAGCTGGTACCCTGGTCTCACAAGGGTACTATCAAGGGCTGGAAGCAGGCGGGATCCCCCGGCATTACCTTTGACCGAAACGCCTTCCTATCGGCCACCCCAGTAGCTAAGCACGTGTGGGAGATGGAGAACTGGAAGTGTGACACGTACCTGAGCTCAGATGGTGCAGCCGTGCGGATGGGCCACGGTGCGTACCTTCGGGCGAAGAACGCCACGAACCTGAGTGATCAGCCTGTTAAGCTCCTGGGCACGCAGAAATGTCTGATCGAGGAATTGCAGGGCGTGCGTGTTATCTTCAAAGACGAAAATGAGCAACCCTTTAGTGATTACACGCTCATGTGGACCTACTCAAATGACTATCCCGCAGGTGTGCGCCCACTGGGATACACCGCAGACATAAAGCCGTATCCGGATGGTGTGTCTAATCGCCGACGCGTAGCAGCCATTGACAAGGATGCTACTACGTACCTGTACACTAATGTACTCTGGACCGACACAGCCTCCCCCACGGCAACTGATTGGGTTAACTGCTTACCGGATACGCTCACACTGTATGTAGCTAAATACGGCTATGCCAAGACCGCTATTACCGTGGATACTAAGCTCCGAACAACCCATGAAGAAACTATTATCGGTGTTAAACTTCCTGTGGCTTCGACGGAAAGTCAGGCTAACCAGTTAGCTCCAAAAGTCCTCATATTCCGATATGGGAACATCGTCGTCCTCAATGACGCAACATGCCAAGAGGTTTATGACTACCTTCAATACAATCTTACGGTCAATAGAGTTTTTGCGGATACTACGGACCCGGCAACCATATCCAGCGGTATCTTGGACATATCCGATTGGGATCTGACAATCAACCCGGGTGCCACACTAACCGTTGACGCTAACCGAAAGATCCTTGGTATAAAAACCACAGGTACTATCACGATAAACGGCGATGTACGGTGCTGGCTGGAGAACAGTACGTCGACCTGGGTATCCTGCTATTCCACGCATGACGCCATGAACATCGGCGCTTATACAAAATCCGGTACCACGCTCACGAAGCTGGCGACTTCCTTCAACCTGGCCGCTAACAGGTACATAGGATTCTGGGCACCAAAGAACACAGATATCCTGATTGCCTGGCACCACGATGGCTGCTGGCCGGGGTACCTGAAAACAAAGATCACAACCAGCACCTATCTCATGCGCATCGATGCCGGGGAGAAAGGCGACCTCGATCTTCCCTACCCCGCTACGGATCTGGGACTGTCCGTGTCCTATTCAGACAGCACACAGGAACTTACCTACACCGCTGCAAGCGCGGATATGGTGGAGTTCGAGGATGTTCAGCTGCTGTTCGATAAAATGATGAACACGGAAGCTTTCCTGAAATACATGGCCTACCACGGATCTTCAGAAGTCGTTCAGGTCTTGTCTAACAAAGTTGTTTTCGAGTACCCCAGTGTACGGATTGTCAAAGCTGCCGCGCTCACAGCTACGCAGGAACCCAGACTTGAAATGTACTTCGACACAGAGCCTGCTGAGAAGGTGGATGCCAGCTACGATCCTATCGTGGTTCGCATCGATGGTACATTTGTGAAAGTAAATACCACGTTTCAGGAAGTGCCCCCGGGCATGGTATCTGAAGAAATCTGGAAGAATGCAACAGAAATCAAAGAAATCTACGCCCGGCTGGCGCTGAAGAAAGGCACCCCGGTGAAATTCCTCAATGATGGCGGGATCACCTGCTCAGATTTCGTGATCGATGGCACCAAGGACTCGCTGGGTAACATTGTTCAGGAGCGGACACAGTAATGTCGTATACCAACACAAGCACCCTAATCACACAATCCGGCACAGACACCAGTCTGGGAGCGCCACCGTTCACCTCACTGGGTACCTTTGCAGGCCAGACCTACTATTCCACCGGGGGGAAGGACCTCACTATAACCGGATCACTGACGATACCGTACAACCAGTGCCTGGTGATGAGCGGCCAAACGCTGATCATCAGTGCAGGCGGTACTCTCCTGCTTGCCGGCAACCGGATCATCGACGGAAACACGCATGCTCACGGCACGGCTCAGTTCGCAAATGCCCGCAACAGCGGCGGCGGGTGGAATGGTGAAGTTGTCCGATCCGTCGGAGACACAACCAACCCTGCTAAGTTCATCGTGCAGAATGCGACCGTCTTCATCAACGGCCCACGGGGCAGAGGTTTTTGGGCACAAGGCCCTAAGGACCGGGTAACTACGCAGGGTACGTACGCAACCATACTGAATGTGCACGATAACGTACTTCAGTTCCGGGTAGATTCCTCAGATACTGATGGCAAGATAGATACGCAGGCGAAGAACACCTATCTGGGCATGGCTCTCGTACTCAACCAGGATCCCGTGCTGTTTAATGCCTTAATCTTCGGCGCGGATGGACCCGAGCTGACAACAAATTCCACACCCCCCGTAGGACCCATAGTCATAGAGCTCAACGACTACGACACTTCAGCCCTGTCGCCTACGTTCACGGGCAACCCCACTGTGTCTATCGCTTATGGTGCCGTTCTGAATGTCATCAACTGCGAACAGGGTCTTGATCTGCGGGTCAGACGGATACGGAGATCCGGGGAAACCTATCACGGCGTCGTCAATGTGGTCCGACAGGTAGCTATTACACTTCAGGAAGGTGCCACTGCGGTTGATGATATCGTAGTAGGCTGGGAATACACAGGCGTGTATAAGACAGGTGTCCGTCCGTTCCGGACTACTAGCGATTACACCTATTTCACGGGGATAAAACAGCGTGAAACGGCTGGCACCGGAAACACGAGCTGTACCGTCTCTGTGCTGCTGGGTGTCTGCGCAAATGACAATACCGCTGATGCAGACACCAGCTTTGACACCTACGTATCAGGTACACTAAAGGGCTCAGAAACTCATACCCTCTATACCGGTAAGTATGGTTACAAAAAGCTCGCCACATCCTGCGCACTCGCAGGGATCAAGACGCTGGAGAAGCAGCTCACAGTGGAGAAAGTACCCACCACCGGTACATCTGCAAATGCAGCAGGCCTGTCTCATATCAGTCTGGACTTTGCCACTACGACGATAGCTATTACAGCCTCAGGCACAACCGGGGGTGCGCTCACGGAAACCACATGGGGCGACGTCTACGACAGGATCCAGTACCTGCTGTACACAAAGGACTACATTGCAAGACCTGATTTTACCAATGTGGCGGGTGATACTATCGACCTGGGTTCATGGGGCATTACCATTGATAATGAGCTGCTGAAGGAAGGAACAAAAGTCAAAGGCATTCGGACACAGGGCAATATCACCCTCACCAACGGCGGTAAGTACACCGGTAAAGTTGAATCAGCAGACGGCGTGTGCGTGACACTGGTATCCAACAAAACGGATACCAGTTTCTACGCCATGGGTTCCCTTGCGCCCTATACCAAGTACCTGTATGAGGCAAGTGCAGAGCGCGTGGGCTTCGTCGTGCCAAAAGGTACCGACGTCACCGTGTGCGCGTATGCCAAGAACACCTACTCCAAGACGTTCACCGTAGACACCAGCAAAGGTGCGAAGGTTATCCCCCTCACCCTGTCCAGCAACGACAGTATTAAGGCGGTTAACACAGATACCTACTACAACAGCATCAGCTGCACCTACGACACCTCAAATACTGCGAATGAGGGTGAGCTCCATGTGTCCTTCGACAGTGCAATGGAAGTGCCCTCGGACGATGGATCCATCTACGCCTTGCTGGACCGGATCATGCGCACAGAGCCTGCCCTGCGGATGGAGTGCGTGTATCTGCCGATCAAGACTGAAATGGCCATGGAGATCACCAGCAATGGCGTCATTGTGCGTGCTCCCTACATCCGGTTTATCAAGGGCAGCAGCGTAACAGCACAGCAGCGCGTGAACCTCGAAACGTATTTCAGCACCATCGAGGCGCGGGAAATCGATCCTACCTATATCATAAACCCCAAGCGCGCGGACAGTACCTACGTGGAAGTCCACACAAACAACGGCTCGCTGGATCCTCTGGAATTCGCGAAGCGGGTCTGGAAGGAAGCCACCATGGTACATGACATTCACAAGCGCCTGGCATTGAAGATAAATACCCCGGTGACCAACAGCAAGGATGGCACGGTCACGGTGGACAATATCACGCTGGAGAACACAACCAGCCAGCAAACACCCCCGGTAACCGGGGGCATTGTTCAGGAACGCAAATAATGGTAGGCTTCAGTTTCCTATCATTTGGAGAAAGACCATGGCTAAAACTGCTATGCTTCACGTAGTGCGCTGGGCTCCTGTCCTGATGCTGACGGCAGCCGTCGCAGGCATCATGCTTCAGACCCCATCCTGTGCACCTGTACCCTAACCTAACGAGGAAACCCTGATGAAATCAATTATTACCCTCCTGCTGGCTGCACTCAGCCAGGTCCCCCCAGTGTTTGCAGATCCTGCGCCGCTTGTAAAAAGTGACAATATCGGCCTGCCTGCACCTAAGATCACTGAAACCATGTGCGAAGTAAAAGGTAGCAACCCTGTTCGAAAAGTTGCCTGCCTGGTGTTCGAAACCAAAGACGGCAAATCGTGCCGGGAGTCTGAACCTGACTTTGCTCCACGTCCTGAGCTGGTATGCCCCTAAGCTACAGGTTTTAAAACATCTAAGCAAACAGGCACCGGGGTCTTCCAACCCTGGTGCCTTTTACCAAATACTCGGAGAATTCCTAATGCAAGAACCTACACCCATCCCAAACCCTGACTGCGTAGAAGAACTACCAAAACTCAAGCTCAGCAAACCCGGGAACCCCGAAGCCTTTACCAGCTTCATGTTTCTCGCGTTTAAGGACTGGCTGACCTGTGAAGGCTTTGATCCCAAGATCGTCATTGCTCAGTCCGCACTGGAAACCGGCTGGGGCCGGCATACCCCGGGGCACAACCTGTTCGGTATCAAGAGCTATCACGAAGACCACATGGGGACCAAGAAGCTGGTCACTACCGAAGTCGTGAATGATAAAGAAGTCCATGCTCTCGCAGCATTCTCATCACCAAACAGCTTTAATGCCTCTGTCCGTGCCTATATTCACCTCATCAAACACACCCGCCGGTACCGACATATCCAGGAAACCTTAAAGGGACTGCCAAACACAGCTGAAAACGCTGAAAGGTACATCAGAGCTGTGCAGGATGCCGGGTACTCTACAGACCCTAAATATGTCCTCAAAGTCATGGGCTGCTATAACCGGGTTTCAAGCATTATTGACAGCATGGTGAACTGATATGGATGAGAAGGAATCAACACAAGACCCCTTGCAGAGTGACAGCGTGCGCGGCATTGCCCGGCTGAAACTGATCGTAGTGTATCTCGGTCTTTTCATGGTCTCGCAACTGTCCCACATTCTGGCTTCACTCTACCTGATATTCTGCCTGATCATTGGCCGGAATACCCCCAGGCTGTTCCGGCTCCTGATTACGTGGGACTACCTGTTCAACATCACCCTGAACGGGAAGCTGGGCGAAACCTACAGCCATCGGGTAGCCCGCGACTGCTTTGAAAAGCGACAGTTCATCGGTTGCTTTGTGTGCAAGTTTCTGGATCTTTTCCAGAAGGATCATTGCAAAACCACCTATGACGGTCATAATGCAGAAGCCCGTCCCTTCAAACCTAAAGACGTGGATACAACGCTATGATTGATGACCCGACAAAAGATACGATAGTGCAACTGGCTAAGGATTATCTCGGTGAAAATGGCTACCTGACACCTCCTGATGTAACCCTGAAATCCGGGCTGGCAGAGGAGCTGGAACTGGATTCTCTGGATTCTGTAGGTCTGCTGACCTACATCGAGGACACGCTGGGCTTCGCCGTACCACAGGAAGAAGCCCGGGGTATCCGAACGCTCCAGGACATCTATAACTGCTACAAAGAATACGCATGACCCAGCAACCCACACTCGGTGTGCTCTGCGGTGCGGTATCCATGGCTACGCTCGGCGTATTCTGCCAAAGTGGATCCCGCGCGCGCATTGCTGCTCCCCTGTCCGTTGGGTGCATGATGGCACCCTTGTAATGGCTCGCCGAGAATTTCATGTCAACACGAGCGTTACGATCACGCACCCACCTTCCGGTATCAGAATAGAAGTAATCAGCCACCGGGGTGAGAGGGACCTGCTCTACATAAAGAAGCTGGCAATGAAATTGCTACGTTCGAAGCTGTATATGCACCAGTATCCCGAGCTGGGCGTTGAGAAAGTGTACGATCTCCCCGATGAGGACCCCTACCCCCACGAATTGATAGAATATCGTTGTAATGACTACTCACGATAAGACCACGGCAGCATGGCATGCATTATAGCCCATATCACGCCTGGTACTACTGAATTGCCAAACTGTTTGTAAGCCTGATAGTCAGACACAGGAATCTTAAAGTGATCCGGATAGCCCATCAGCCGGGCACACTCGCGGGGTGTCAGCTTTCGAGGGTTCTTATGATCCCCCTGGTGGATGAGGATACTTTGACCTGATTTGGCATAACTCGCCATCAACGCACCCGCAATCTCATCAGACCTACATATCCGATAGCCAAACCGATTTCCCTTAGCAGCCTGCTTAGCTTTATGAGTGCGTAAAGCCGCCATAAATGCGTCACTCAGTGTGTATTTCTCAGGTACGAGATCATGCGGCTCCAAGATATGCTGCAACTGGACATACCCCTTCGGCGGTTTAATAAACTTATCCTCCTCAAACTCAACCCACGGCCCATTGAGCTCATGCCAGCCTAAGTCTACATCCTCTCGCACGCCAGGCAGGTATATACGCTCGCGGTGCTGAGGTACGAAGCCATCAGCATTGATGATTTTAGGGTATACTTTGTAGCCTAGCTTATTTAGAACCCTAATAATCGTGGTTATCGTATCCCTGGAATTATGTGATAGAAGACCTCTGACGTTCTCAAGAAGGAAAGCTTTAGGCTGCTTTTCTTTGATGATCTTCACCAGTTCAAAAAAGAGTGTCCCCTGGGTCTCATGGGCAAAGCCTTCACGCCTGCCAGCCTTAGAAAACGGTTGACAGGGGAACCCCGCCAACAGCACATCATGATCCGGAATAACCTTCGGATTCACGTCTTCGATATCCTCTGCAAACTTATGATAATCTACATCAAAATTACAGGCGTATGTCTGACGCGCAAACTTATCTTTCTCACACGACCAAATACAGATACCCCCAGCCAGCTCACACCCCCGGCGAAAGCCACCAATACCTGCAAAAACATCGATAAAAGTAAACATTTAATCCTCCTGTGCTGACATCTCTGCCAGTAATACTTCATGGGCTCTGATGTGCCCCTTAGTTGCTAAAATACGACCCTCAAGATTGTTCCGGGTCCAGATCATACTGCCCCGTGTTCGAATCGCTATGAATTCCGGGCAGGTTCTCAGGTACCGGGCAATCAGCTTGTTACCCGGTAACTTGACCGACATATGATGCTCACCTGCATAAAGTGCCGCCGTATCCACGATCTCTTTTGAGGTGAATACCGTACGATTCCTGAATGCCTCGTTCTCCCTGAAGGATGTAACCACCAGCTCTTCCCAGTTCGTCATAGAGTAGTGCTGGATCTCCTGAAGGAAGGCGGTAACCGGGGGCGGCTCTCCTGCATCAAAGTCACTCAGATCCACCTCATGCAGCAGGTGATACGCTACGTGCCGCCATCCCTTCTCTTTCATCCACGGCCAGTAGCGGCTCCAGAACTTCTGCACGTCTTCGTATGGACGGCCACTCGCATCCCGGGGCTTGAAATCACTCCATATCGGAAACAGCCGGCGGGAATCATGAGACTGCACAGGTAACAGGCTGTTTGACGTCATGACCACATTCAGGATGTTCCTGATCAGCACCGGTCGTATGTGCTTAATATTGACTTCCAGTGTCATAGGCGGTGCCGCAAGCAGGGGCTTCAGATCCCGTGCAACCTCTTTCGCATCCTTGTAATCCCCCGTCTCTGTTTCATTGACCACCAGTAGCTTAGTATTTAGCAGGTATTCATTGAAATCCTTGCTAAGGTTGGAGCCATCCACGTACCGCGCATTGGTACTCATGGCCTGCATGGCTGGGTAGATGAGGAAGTCCTTGCCGGTACCTTCCGCACCGCCCAGAAGCAACCCATGATTGATCTTCTTCTCAGGGTAGCGCAGCGTGAAAGCCAGCCACTGACTGACGCGCTTAATATGCTCCTCCCAGCCCAGCATCTTAAAGACCTCCAGCCAGGGTGATATATCACCAGGTTCGAAATCCTCAACAAGCGGCGTCCAGCTGTTATAGACAAGCCTGCCGTTATCCCGGAAGAGCGTATCCTTCCCCGGCGCGAAGTCTATCCGTTGTACCTTTCGGGAACCCTCACGAGAGCTGAGCGCAACCGTTGAAGGCGTCTTCATCAGGTCACAGTACAACCGGTCAAAGGCAGAGACGTTCAGAAACGAATTCGACAGCGTATCGTAGAAAGCATCCTGCTCGGCCACGTAAACGTACTCATCAAACAGGGTCTGATTCGCCGTGGCGGCCTTGTCCGTCTCCTGCGCTTTGAGCTGCTGGCGCAGATCAACAGCGCCTACCCCTGTGCGTGCCTGTACCGCCTTGATCGCATCCTTTTTAGCCAGCGTATCAACGGTAGATAGTCTGCTCAGCACCGGTGACAGATCGCTGTAGTCTTTGAGCGCATCCAGCTCTTTCTCCACCAGCCTCACCGAAAGCTGCTTAACAAAAGCCTCATGAGCCTTGTAGGCCTGCGGGTTATACTGCTTCACCCACTGCACCAGGTCCTTCCCCTCGCGTTTGGTGCAGTGTCCATGATGGCACCGGAAGCCCAGCTGCCCGGTCTCCAGCACAAACACAGCTGTACCCGAATCATCTTTGTTCGTGTGCTCATCCACCCAGGGGCACGTAATATCATACACACCCGCCGCCTTGTGCTGTTTTACGTGAACCGCATTCAGCAGCGGTGGGTAGGCGTCGATCAGCCCAACCGCCTCCTGATCCGCTTTGGCCACTGCCCCGATGCATTGCATGAGTGCGGACACCGTGTACCGTAGCTGGGGCCGCCAGCTCTTGAGGAAAACGGGAACCTCACCGTGCATGAGACGGTGCTTGAGCTTCGTGTTCATACTTCCCGGCATGCGAACGTAGCGGTTCACGCCCTTTACCCCCGGATCCGTCATACCAAGATCCGCCATACGGGTGACAAGCGCTTCAATAACACTACGGTCTGTGCAGGGCTCATCCAGCAGCCAGCCCCATTGCTCAGATCCGGGGCTGGTCTCCAGAATATAGGAAGGTTCCGGAAAGTGCTGCATGGCCTGCATCTGCGTCTTCGTGGCATCCCCCACATCATCTGCAACCACCATGAACGTCGCCACGTGGTTCTCCTTGCGCCGGATCGAGGGCAAATGCTCTGATTCAGTGAAGGTCGAGATGCACACGTACTGATTGCCACCCGCCAGCTCATAATCCAGCAGCGCGTGCCCCTTCCAGACTGGAGACGGAGCGCTGTTTGGGTCTTCTGAAAATGCTGTGACGTGTGCGAGTTTTGGATTTGAAAAAATAGCTTGCAGGAATTCTCTGTACCCTATATTATCCACTTAACACATTCTCCTGTGTTGGTTTCAAGCCCCACCCCGGTTCGCGCAAGTTAACCGGGGTTTTTCATGGCTGATTTAAACTGCATCTCAACGCCCATCTTCCTATCCACACGCTTCATCTTCTTCTCATCAATCGTATCACGCGCTAAGATCCTGTGAATACGCACTGGGGCTACCCTGGGCGGACGTACAAGCCGCGCCAGTGTCTGCATGTAGGCTTCACCATTGTCCGTAAGACCGTAGAAAACCATGTGAGCTTTCGGGTTCTTCTGAAGCCCATCCAGGCCAAACCCGATAGCTTGCGGGTGCCCTACGGCCATGTGTACCTTTCCCCTATTCCAGTCAGTAATGAATTTAGTGATGTTGATACGGGGATCCGACAGGTCCACCGGGTTATAAGCCTGGAAGGCCTGAAGGATCCGCTCCCGGTTGGGGACGAAATCATAGAGTACCAGCAACGGCCCCTCAGTCTTGACAATCTCATGCAGCGCATCGAGCTTCAGATTGTGCACATAATGAATCGTATCATCCTCCGTGACGATGAACCCCGACGCCATCTGGGCACAACGTAGGTCCCTCACAGCATCAGACCCCGCAAAGACATTTAGATCATCTCCTATGCGCAGTACCCTGTGCATTTCGAGTTTATCGTACTGCGCTTTCAGCTCTTTGGGGAGTGTGACCTTCACATCATTGTGAATGATATCCGGCAGTGTCCGATAATCCGCAGTCTCCATGGTCAGGGTGATATCTCGGATCCTGTCCATAATCGCCTGCTTAGCACCGGGCTTGAACACGCGCTTCCAGACTACATGATGCGACGTCATGTACGTTGCATCATACACCGTTTTCAGGCGTCCCAGCCGCTCACCTTCATCAATGGCATAGTACTGGCCCTGCAAACCCTTCATGGTCCCCCGCGTAGGGGTACCCGTCATGCCCGTTCGAAACATGATACCAGGCAGCACTTTTTTCCATGCTCGCATCCGAACGGATGTCATGCTCGACATGTTAGTAACTTCATCATAGATCACCTGGTCAAAAAATTTTTCAGGCCAATTCTCCACCAGCCATTTCATGCTCTCATAATTGCACAGATAGATATCAGCTTTCGTGGACAGCCCCTTCAGCTTTTGTTTCGGCGTTCCCAGCACTTTTGAGAACGTTAGGTCCTTTGTGTGCTCCCACTTCTTAGCCTCTTCTGTCCATACGCCTTCTACGACACGCTTCGGCCCAAAAATAACCGCTGGGCCCCACCCTACCGCAATTCGGGATTGAATGGATGTCAGCGCAATAATGGTCTTACCCATACCCATACCCATATCAAGCATCGCCATGGGATTGCCCTTCAGATAATCGACCGCTCGCTGCTGGTACGGTCTCAGGTTCTCAATTGTCAACATCAGGCTATACCTCCTCAATACTCGTGCACACGTCCACATACTTAACCTCAGTCCGCGGGGCGTAGCGGTGCTCACGACGCCCGTTGGAAACCGACACAAAGACCGCCTTAGTCCGCGGGGGCGTAGCGGTGCTATCCTCCTCCAGCGACAATCGTGCCCTGTACAGACACACAGCTTTCATAAACTGAAGTTTCACAGATGCCTCCGGAGCCGTATGCCACGGCCATAGTGTAATCACTCGCGCCCCGCGCTGGCGTAGCAGATCATGCTGATGCACCTGCCTCGGCGTGAGCTTACCTTTCGTAGACTTGAGCTCAACAAACCAGATTCCTTCAACCAACGTCTCACCAATCCACGTACCCGGGGGGAAGAATACAATCCTATCCGGTACCCCCGCATTCCCCGGCGATACCCATTTATAGCTCAACCCGCCCAGGCGCTTCACCATCTTCCCGAATTTTGCTTCAAACGTACTTTCTCTCATAACTTTGCATACCTCTTAGTAACACTGATGGAAGCATCCCGACGGATGCCTGTTGCCCAGCTGGGATTGCGGCACATGATGTCTGCCACCTCCAGTGCGTGTTCAAAAACTTCGTCCGTGTGCACCTCGCAGACGACCTCATCATGCACGTGCATGACGGTATCCACTCCCGGCAGCCTTTCGAGCTCATTCAGCGAGTACGCCAGCAGATCATACGCGATTCCCTGCACGATGTTGTTGAACAGCTTTGATCCGTACAGAGACGCTACTTCGCCATTCCTCGCCGTGTAGACGTAGCCATATCCCTGCTCACTGTTCCTGAAATCCCGGTAAACTACCTCCCGGCCAGATGGCAGCCTGACAATCAATGCTGCTTTATCCCCCAGCCAGGATTTCAGGCACAGCGTAACAGGCCGCTTAAAGGGAGCTAGGAAAGCCTCTTCATACATATCCGTAGTAACCTTGTACCTTAGAAGATTATCTAAGCCCTTCCAAGCCCTCGCTACAACCGGGTACAGAGCCCGGTACGCACTAACAGCCGCCTTAGCGTCGTCTGAGCTAATGCCTTTCGATACCTTCGCCGCTGCCTGTATCCCACCACCGTAGTTAAAACCCAGCACCAGGGGCTTGACGAAGTCGCGCTGATCCTTTGATACCTGATCTTCGGGCACCCGGAAAAACGCTGCTGCAAACACCTTGTACACGTCATGACCACCCACGATAACATCATGCAGTCTCGGATCCCCGGTGAGTGCCAGGGTGATCCGGGGCTCGATGCTAGACATATCGCTGACCAACAAACGTTTACCCTTTGGTGCCCGGATCATGTGACGGACACCTTCACCTAACTCTTTCATTTGCTCGGAAACAGCTTCCGAATTCATCAGGTATATACTCTGCGGCTCAAGTGCATCGAATCTCGTTTTAATTGCCAGCGCCTCAGCTTTTACGGAAGTCGCATCACTCTTTTTCATGTTGTGTATCTGAAGACCGTGGCTGCTATACCTGCCAGTTTGCGTGCCCTCATACATATAGGACCCACGTACCCGGTTATCCGTGCACAACATGTTCAGCCCCACCTTATACTTCAAGGTAGATTTTTCCTGATGGACCTCGTAGATATCCACAATCCCCTTCATCTCAGCATCTTCGTCGGGAACGGCTCTGCGAATGTCGTCAATACCCCCCGTTTCAGGGTGATACCCCTTCGTTTCCAGAAATGCTTTCATACTCGCAGGCGCGGGTTTACGCCCCAACACCCTGTACAACCTGTCAGCCACACTGTCATGCCCACACGCGGAAAGCTCTGAAGCCGCTTCACAGAACTCAGCATCGATGGGGATCCCTCGGGCATTGATCCTCCAGTGCGTCACCCACGATGCCCAGTCCACAGAGACAACACCACTCAGCGCGCGATACAGGTCCCGACACGCCAGCACATCAAACCGGCAATACCTGGAGAACAGGTCTATATCTTCCTGCTCATCAAAGCCCAGCTGCTGCTGTACCTGTGGCGTGCAAAACTTTTTCATGAGCCTGTCAATGCCGCCCATTTTCTGATGCTCCAGCCCCACCGCTTCTGCTGCCCGGGAAAGCTTCCCCGGGAACCCCGCGATCCGCGACATAACCATGGTGCACCGCCACTTTTCTTTTGGTATGTCAGGCGCAAGGAACTGGCGGACAACCTCAGCATCAAACTCTGCATTGTGCGCTACCAGAACATCTGCTTCCTTCAGGCACTGAATGAAATCCGAAAAAGGGTTAAAGCCACTGTTCCACGATACTGTAGCCTCTGAGTAGTCATCCCATGTATACCCCACGCACACAATCCGTGTGCTGTGATGCTCTAGGTACTTATAGGACCCAACCGCTTTTATATCGAGCTCAGAGTACGTCTCGAAATCGAGATACAACGTCTTCATAACATTCTCCTGAAACCCCGGTACTTGCGTACCGGGGGCTGACGTTAGTCGAACTTAAGACCCGGGTCCGCAGGGACTGCGGGGGGGATAGGCTGACCGTTCTGATCTACCGGCCAGGCGTTAGCGGGGGGTGCCGGCGGCGCTGAAGGCACAGGCGGTGCTGGCTGCCCCGGTGGTGCGTAGGCTGGCTGCCCCGGTGGTGCGTAGGCTGGCTGCCCCGGTGGTGCGTAGGCTGGCTGCCCCGGTGGTGCGTAGGCTGGCTGCCCCGGTGGTGCGTAGGCTGGCTGCCCTGCAACCGGGGGCGCAGTCGCTCCCGCATACACAGACGTGGTTGCCATCTCTGCGAGCTCATTAAATGTCTCACCCAACCCACCCCGAAACACTGCCATGTCCACGCCGCTAGGGTTCCCAGTAACATAGACTGCGTTCATGTACAGCCGGACACCGATGGCGCTACGCGTTTCCTTGGGATCCCCAAAACTTCCGGCGGATACGGATACAACCACAAGCTGCCCAATTACTTCATTGTCCAGCTCTGGGGTAATACTTTGCCCATCCGCCCGACTAATGTTAACCATGGGTGACCAGTACTGCATCGAGGACGACAACGGCACCTTAACGTAGCTCTCATCCACAACTTCGTAGATAGTGTACATGTCACTGCGCCAGGGGGCACCTTTGCACAGCTCATTCATAAGCCGTGTCTGGATCTCATCCAGCTGCGCAATAAGGGGTGCCTGTAGCTGCCGATGCAACAACACTGTCAGCGTGTATTTTGCCTCAGCCGCTTTTTTATGCTGAAATGACGTCACCATGTTCGAATACAGGGCAATACCCTCAAACTTCAATTTATCCATTGTAGATCTCCTGATTAAGTGTCACTGACAACCAGACTGGGCTTGCCAACCTTCTCTTCCACATACTGAGCCATCTCAGCCCAGCGCCGCTTACTCCACGTCTTCTCCGCCTGAGCCGGGCTGAGGATCTCAACCGGTTTGCGGAACTCATTGGGCCTGATGTTGCTCGCGCGGAACAGCTTCTCCATCTCTTCCTGATCGAGTGCCCAGCTCCTGCTGATACGACCGTCCCGAAGCCTGACACCCGGTACTTCTTTACCTGCCAGCAAGCGCGCTTTGGTCTCCTTCTTCGCCGCTTCCAAATACTCTTCAAGGGCCTTCGCGGACTTTACCACAGCAGCGAGTTCTTCATCAGTCAGGGTCTCGACACCTTTTTTAGTATCAAGCCCCGCCATATCCGGAATTACTGCTTCCTGCTGAACTCCCCAGGCTTCACAGCCACCGGACTTACCGGGGCAGTACTGGCAATGGTTCCCGCGGATAGGCTTCTCGGTTGATACATCTCCCAACATGGTTTCGATGCTATCAACCAGCGGCTGGGCAAATTTACGGATGAAATCTGCTAGGGTGAACGACTGCATGTTCACCGCGGATTCCCCGGGCTTGCAGCACTCCGGCTGAAGAATGCCCATATGCACCCGTACGCCCTCGTGCTCAGGATCAATGCAATACACCTCCCCAGTTTCTACACGCTTTGTGATGAATCCACGCGCAGTGAGTACACCCAGCACATAGCAGATATTTTGCGTAGAAGTCGGCGATACCCTGCGCTTGCCGGATTTGTAATCAAAGATCCCTATCTCGGCCAGCACGCCATCTCGGACAGTATACGTGACCAGGTCCGCAGTACCGAAGAACGTATCTTTAACGTCCTCTGGTACATACCGCTGCATGTCTACGCGCTGCTCGCAGTAGATCTCAGTCGCCGCTTCAGCCAGGGGCCTGAATGACGCCAGCGCGTGGGACATGTGCTCACCATAGCCCGGCGGGATAGCGAGCATCCCTGCTCCTGTGAAGACCACATCGCCATCCTGCACGGGTTCATACGAACCCAAGCGAACCAGCTCTTCCAGGATAGCGTGCAGCTCCGTACCCCGGCGCATGAGATCCGTTTCGGCAACCTCCCGATCTTTCAGCCAATGCTGATACGCTACCGGGCAATTGGACCAAATATCGCCACTGCTGGGTTGAATTTGTGCGTGTGCCGTCATGCTACACCTCCTACGGCGTTGTGCTGCTGGTCGGGATTGGCAATGTACCAGTCAATGATGCCCGCGAACTCTGGGAATGATTCTTTCGGAATGTCTGATACCCGTTTGACTTTGTAATCTGCCAGCAATGCAAAGGCCAGCGCGCCATCATCCGCTCGATTCGTGGTCAGCTGATGCAGCTTAGCCACAATCGCCGCAGCATCAATGACCGCAGGTGCCGGTGCAGGTGGCACTGGTGCGGCAGGCGCAGGTGGCACTGGTGCAGGTGGCACTGGTGCAGGTGGCACTGGTGCAGCAGGCGCAGGTGGCACTGGAGCAGCAGGCGCAGGTGGCACTGGAGCAGCAGGCGCAGGTGGCACTGGAGCAGCAGGCGCAGGTGCTGGGGCTACCTTTGCAGCCTCTTCCAACAAAAGATGCTTGCTCAGCGCCTCGATCAGTTCTGCATTAGCTTTCAAATGGTTAATGAGTGCTTGTTTCATCGTGTTTCTCCGGTTTGTGGTGCCCGTTATTGGGCGGTTAGTAAAGTATCTGCGGCCTGGCAGAGCATGTCGCATTCAGGGGTCAATGGCTCTGTCACAGGCCAATCGGCGGGTATCTCATCTATATAGCAGCGTTTCCCGTGGATCCGTGTCAGCTTTACGTCGAGATTTCGACTGAGCGAAACCATACGTTCAAATTTCTGCGGAAACTCCTTCCTAATCAGTGCCCAATAATTGGGCGACGTGGCCTTAACACACGGTATGCAATTTGCATTTGGAAAACCCATGGCGTACACCCGAGGAGGCTGTATGCCCGCTTTATGCAGTAGCTCTAAGCAATTTGCTTTTGTCAGCCCCCACTCGATCAGGGGAAATTGCATATGAAGATCCGGGTACCTCTCGCTCAAACACATAGCGCGTTTCTTATCGGACCCATCCGCAGTGTACCCGAACACATGAGTATCCCCCGGTTGCTGAAATGCCAGCCTGGGCTCGATCTTCAGCGCTCTAGTGCAAGGTGCGCCCTTGACACCCGACAAATAAGCCCGTTTCTCCCACAGGTCCCAGGTATCCCTGTATCTCTCATTCTTCAGCCGCGTAATTGGCCTACCAAACCATCGCTCGCAGTCCTTATAGAACCTCCTGTTGTCTTTGT
>NZ_JBHNMF010000009.1:0-25585 GCF_048562965.1 Thiolapillus sp.
AGCGAAGGCTGGTAGACCCCAGTAGCCGCGAGGCCGCACTGTTTTCCCGGCGTGCCTTGCGCCAGAGGGAAAACAAAGTAGGCCTCCGAACGCGGCGTCCAGTCATTGGGAGCCAAGTACAGAGCAGCAACGAGCTTGCGAAGTTGTTGCGTAGTGCTTGGTGACCAGGACGGCTGGGGCACGAATAGGTTGTCAAAGGCCGAGTCGATTTTGGGGGCTGGGACGTCCCAAATTTGGGGGCTGGGACGTCCCAAAATCTATCACGAGGCAGAAGACACGCTTGCAGATCCTGGGTTTCCGCCAGCTTGGACTGGGGTATGACCACATCGCTGTTGCCATTGGCCTCCTGGCGCAGGGCATGAGCCGTATCGGCTATGGGCTTGATTACGCGGATGCGCAGATAGACATACGCAAACAGTATCCATAGGATGCCCAGTACGGTCAGCAGAAAGATGGTCTGGCTGAGCCGCGAGGCTACATTCGTCAGGCCGGCGGTGTCATCGGCAGTCTGCTGTACCAGCGCATCCTGCAGTTTTTTAAGGTCAGTCTGCATCGAGCGGATATGGGGCAACAGTGAACTCTTGTACACATACATGTCTTCACGCCAGCGCTGGCTGTGCAGACTCGCCAGCAGATCCTGGTAGGACTGCCGCCACTCATCCACATTCCGCAGCAGACGCTGCCAGACACCGTCTTCGACCACGGACAGCCTTTTCGGCACACGGCTTTCTTCGAGTTCCAGCAGCAACTGCTGCATCTTTTTCAGGTATTTGTCGATGTTCCTGACGCTATCCTCTATCCCCATTTCCGGATTGTCGGAGAACACGCTGAACCGGTTGGCCACCAGCAGGTTGACTTCGGACTGCACCTGCTGCCAGGTATGGCGCGCCTGATAGACCAGGTGCGTGAATTCACTCACGTCCTTGCGCTGTACCATCTGCCCGACGATGCTGTTCAGGGCGTCATGTATCGCACGGGACTTTGGCAGCATGTCGGTCTGTATGATATAGATGCCGGGAAAACGCAAAATGCTGTTGCCGGAAATGTGCAGGAAGGAAGTGATCTCGTTTCTGAAGTCGGAGAGCTTTCCCACCGGAATGAACTCCTGCAGATGCTGATCGCCGCCTTCATTCAGCTCACTGACCTTTTCAGAAAGGGCCGCGAATCTGTTTTCCATATTCCGCAGCAGGTTGCGAATCTCGCTACCGGAGCGTTTTCCCGGTTCGATGAGCTGGTTGCCCAGCAATCCCTGTATTTCGCGCAGTTCCTGCAGCAGGGCTCCGGTTTCCTGCTCTATTTCCGCCCGCATGCCTATCCGCGAAATCTGTTCGCCAGAAGTGGTCTTGACATACTGCAGTCCCATCCAGGCGAAGAAAATCAGCACCATGATCAAGACAAGCGCCATGTAGAAATACTGTCCCTGATAGGACGCGAGCGTCGGCAACCGCCATCTTGATTCTCGATTCCTGCTCATTGGTCTCCTTCCTTATCCTTCCGGGCATCCCCGGTTCCTATCCCTGTCGACGCTTCCTTGAACCCTGCGTCCTCGTGTTACCGCTTCTCCCCCGGTTGCTGCCACGTCGTCCGTTGTGCTGCCGCGGCTTTCGGGGCGTGCGAATACGGCTGGATGGATCGACCTCGGCCAGCAGTTCCTGCGGCACAGAGCTCATGGGGATACTGTGACCGATATAGGCCTCCACATCCGGCAGCGAAAACGCATGGGTCTCACAGGCAAAACTGATGGCCTTGCCCGCCGCACCGGCGCGGCCCGTGCGGCCGATGCGGTGTACATAGTCTTCCGCATCTTCCGGCAGATCATAGTTGACCACATGGGTCACATCCGGAATATGCAGTCCCCGCGCGGCAACGTCCGTGGCCACCAGCACATCCAGCCCGCCTTCGGTGAATTTCTTCAGCAGGCTCATGCGTTTCTTCTGCGGCACATCACCGGACAGTACGGCGGTCTCTATGCCATTGCCCTGGAGAAAACCCCAGACCTGATCTGCGGCGCGCTTGGTGTTGACGAACACGATGGTTCTCGCATCCTGCCACTGCCGCAGCAAACCGATGAGCAGGGGAATCTTCTCATCGTTGGCCGTCATGAACCCCTGCTCCTCGATGCGGTCGGCGGTCACCTTGTCCGGCTCGATCTCGATGGTCTTGGGGTTGTTCATGTGTTCGTAGGCCAGTTCCTTGATGCGGAACGACAGGGTGGCCGAGAACAGCATGCCCAGGCGCTTGTCCGGCGGCGGGCAGCGGCGCAGCAGGAAACGGATATCCTTGATGAAACCCAGGTCGAACATGCGGTCAGCCTCGTCCAGCACCACCACCCGGACTTCACGCAGATCGTAGACCTTCTGCTTGAAATAATCGATGAGGCGTCCCGGCGTACCGATGAGTATGTCCACGCCCTCGCGCACGGCATTGCGCTGGGATTCATAACCCGTACCGCCGTAGACCACCTCGACCTTGTAGGGAGTGTGTCCTGCCAGCACCCGGGCATCCTTTTCTATCTGGATGGCAAGCTCCCGCGTGGGCGCCACCATGAGCGCCAGCGGCTGATTGGGGCGGCGCCTTTCGGAAGGCGGATGCTTTTCCATCTGATGGAGGGCCGCCAGCAGAAAGGCCGCTGTCTTTCCCGTACCGGTTTGCGCCTGACCGGCGACATCCTGACCGGCAAGCGCCGGGGGAAGTGTGGCCGCCTGTATGGGCGTGCAGTACACGAACCCGGCGTCTTTTACGCCGGCGAGAATGGCATCAGACGGTCCAAAACTGTCGAAACGCACGTCTGTTAGGTGTTTTTCTTCATTCATAAGATGCGAAGGATACCGCAAACTTGGCCTTTCTGTTGATGCAGATACATCAAAATGCAATAAAAACTTGAAAAACGTACCCATATCAGGGCAAAATCTCCGCACTGGCCGGTTTCAAGCCAGCTTCCCTTGTACAGTACAGCGAGAAGCCGTCCGCATTCAAAACGTCTTTGATAAAGTTTTTTTTAAAACAAAACTATTGAATTCATTTCCAGGCATCGTTGTTTCAAACGATGCAGATACCTTCATTTCAATTTTCGGAGAAACAGTCAGTGAGTGACAAAATCGTTCAATTGGCGGACGACACTTTCGAACAGGAAGTGCTCAAGTCAGACCTGCCCGTGCTGGTGGATTACTGGGCAGAGTGGTGCGGCCCCTGCAAGATGATCGCACCCGTGCTGGATGAAATCGCCGGTGAGTATGATGGCAAACTTAAAATTGCCAAGCTGAACATCGACGACAATCCGGATACACCGCCTGTCTACGGCATTCGCGGCATACCAACCCTGATGCTGTTCAAGAACGGTGAAGTGGAGGCAACCAAAGTGGGAGCCGTCTCGAAATCCCAGCTTACCGCCTTTATCGACAGCAACATCTAATATACCGTGGATGCCATGGCGCATGCGTCGCGGCATCCGCTCTCCATGAACTTGATCAGCATCTTCCTGCATCAGCCCCAGTTCCTGCATCAGCCCCAGTCGCCGGTCCCTTCACTGTTCGGGAACCACTGACTTCTTTTTCCCAACACAACAAAATCAAATACCCATGAATCTCAACGATCTCAAGCAAATGCCCGTGCCGGAGCTTTCCGCCCTGGCCCAGTCCATGAAAATCCAGGGCACCGGCCGTTCCCGCAAGCAGGACCTCATCTTCGCCATCCTCAAGGCCCATGCCAAGAAAGGCGAGGACATCCATGGTGGCGGCGTACTGGAAATCCTGCAGGACGGATTCGGCTTCCTGCGATCGGCAGACTCTTCCTACCTAGCTGGCCCCGATGACATCTATGTTTCTCCCAGCCAGATCCGCCGCTTCGCCCTGCGCACCGGCGACACCATCACCGGCACCATCCGCCCGCCCAAGGACAACGAACGCTATTTTGCCCTGCTGAAGATCGACGAGATCAACTACGACAAGCCGGAATCGGCGAAGAACAAGATCCTGTTCGAAAATTTCACGCCCCTGTTTCCCAATGAGAAGATGCAGCTGGAAATGGGCAATGGCAGCACCGAGGACATCACCGCCCGCACCATCGAACTGGTGGCGCCTGTGGGTAAGGGACAGCGCGGCCTCATCGTCTCCCCACCCAAGGCGGGCAAGACGATGATGATGCAGAACATCGCCCAGTCCATCGCCAACAATCACCCCGAGGTCTACCTGATGATCCTGCTCATTGATGAGCGGCCCGAAGAGGTGACCGAAATGCAGCGTTCGGTGCAGCGCGCCGAGGTGATCTCCTCGACCTTCGACGAACCGGCAGCGCGTCACGTGCAGGTTGCGGAAATGGTCATTGCCAAGGCCAAGCGCTTGGTGGAGCACAACCGCGACGTGGTCATCCTGCTCGACTCCATCACCCGCCTGGCGCGCGCCTACAACACGGTGATTCCTTCCTCCGGCAAGGTGCTCACCGGCGGCGTGGACGCCAACGCCCTGCAGAAGCCCAAGCGCTTCTTCGGCGCGGCGCGCAACGTGGAGGAGGGCGGTTCCCTGACCATCCTGGCGACCGCCCTGGTGGAAACCGGCTCGCGCATGGACGACGTCATCTACGAGGAATTCAAAGGTACCGGCAACATGGAAGTGCATCTGGACCGGCGCATCGCCGAGAAGCGCATCTTCCCGGCCATCAACATCAACCGCTCCGGCACCCGCCGCGAGGAACTGCTGATTCCCCAGGCGGAATTGCAGAAGATCTGGATACTGCGCAAGATCCTGCATCCCATGGACGAACTGGCGGCCATGGAATTCCTCTACGACAAGCTCAAGTCGACCAAGACCAACGAAGAATTCTTCAGCTCCATGAAGAAATAGATCGGGCTTCAGCCCGGTGACCGCACTTCACACAGCCATGATACTCGCCGCCGGTCGCGGCGAGCGCATGCGCCCACTAACGGACCAAACCCCCAAACCGCTGCTGCGGGCCGGCGGCAAACCCCTGATCTTCCGCCACCTCGACAAGCTGGCCCGGGCCGGTTTCCGGCAGGTCGTCGTCAATCACGCCCATCTGGGCGAACAGATCGAGCGGGTGCTGGGCACGGGGGAACACTGGGGTCTGCGCATACACTATTCGGCAGAAGGCCAGGGCCGCGCACTGGAAACCGGCGGCGGCATCTGCAAGGCGCTGCCCCTGCTGGGAGACGGTCCTTTTCTGGTCATCAACGGTGATGTCTTCACCGACCTGGACTACGCCGGCCTGCAGCTTCCCGCACACAGCCTGGGCCACCTGGTCCTGGTGGACAACCCCGACCATCATCCCGGGGGCGACTTCGTACTGAAGCAGGGCAGGGTACTGGAGCGGGGACAGCCAAAACTGACCTTCAGCGGCATCGGCGTGTACCATCCCCGGCTGTTCCAAGGCTGCGAAGCCATCCCCTTCCCCCTTGCGCCACTGCTGCGCCGGCACATGCCAGAGGGTAGAATAAGCGGCGAACATTTCGAGGGCTACTGGCTGGATGTCGGCACGCCTGAACGTTATCAACTTCTGGACAGGATGCTCTCAAATGGGACAGGAAATCAGTCATAGCAGTTTTTCCGACGAAGACTTCAACCGTTTTCGGGATCGCGTGGTCGCGGAAACCGCCCTGCTGGAACAGTGGATGGCAGATGGCGTTCTCGACCAGGGGGAACCCATGGCCGGCAGCGAGATCGAGGCCTGGCTGGTACACGACCGGGGCCTGCCGGCACCGGTGAATCAGGCTTTCCTCGAGCACATGAACGATCCGATGGTGGTGCCGGAACTGTCCACTTTCAACGTGGAACTCAATACCCAGCCCCTGGCATTTTCTGACGGCATGTTCTATCACATGCACGACGAACTGGCAGACCTGTGGCAACGCTGCGACCAGGTTGCCGGCCGGGAAGCCGCCCACATGCTCATGATCGGCATCCTACCCACGGTGCAGCAGTCTGACCTGTGTCTGGGCAATATCTCCGGCATGCAGCGCTACCAGGCGCTAAACGAACAGGTGCTACGCATGCGTGACGGACAGCCACTGATGCTGGACATTCATGCCCAGGAACACCTGGTGGCGGAACACGACGACGTCATGCTGGAGGCAGCCACCACCTCCTTCCAGATTCATCTCAAGATCGACCCCGCCGGCGCGGTACGTGCCTACAATATCTCCAAGATGATCTCCGCACCCATGGTGGCCCTGGCTGCCAACTCGCCTTTCCTGTTCGGTCACGAGCTCTGGGACGAGACCCGTATCCCCCTGTTCGAACAGTCCGTGGCCGTGGGCGCCAGCGACTATTCGAAGCGCGTGACCTTTGGCGTACGCTATGCCGAGCACTCCATCATGGAGTGCTTCGAGGCCAACCGCGACCGCTATCCCATGCTGTTGCCCCAGCTCATGGACGAGCCGGTTGAATCCCTAGCCCATCTGCGCCTGCACAACGGCACCATCTGGCGCTGGAACCGCCCGCTGGTCGGCGTCTCCGAGAACGGCAAGGCGCACATACGCATCGAGCATCGCGTGGCTCCCAGCGGGCCCTCCACCCTGGATGTCATCGCCAATGCCGCCTTCTACTTCGGCCTGGTGCGGGAACTCATGGCGACAGAGGAAAACCCCGAAGCCCGTCTGCCTTTCATCAACGCCAAGGAGAACTTCTACAGCAGCGCTTGCCTGGGTCTGGAAGCAAGGGTGGTATGGTTCGACGGCCAGGAAGGTAGCGTGGCCGACCTCTGTCTGCAGAAGCTTATTCCCCAGGCCCGCGCCGGGCTGCGGCGCCTGGGCATCAGCCGGGACGAAACCGACTACTGGCTGGACATCATCGAAGCACGTGTGGAGAGCCACCAGACAGGCGCCCGCTGGCAGCGCGAGTGGGTTGCGCAGAACGGCAAGGACTTTCCTGCCCTGGTGCGCACCTACCGTGAGCGCCAGAACAGCGGCAATCCCGTACACAGCTGGGCCATCTGATCATGTATGCCGAACTCTATGAACTGCCTGCGCGCCTGCTCGATCTGCCGGCGGACAAGCTGCACGCTTTCCTCGGCGGCCCCACCCTGATCCACCTGCAGGGCCGGCGGGAAGCACCCCTGTTCGTCTCCGTGCTCATGCACGGCAATGAAGACGTGGGCTGGGAAGCCGTACGGCATATGCTAAAAAAATACCTGCCCGGCGGGGGGGACCAGGAACTGCCGCGCTCCCTGTCCCTGTTCATCGGCAACACCTCTGCCGCCGAGGTGAACATGCGCCGGCTGGCGGGTCAGCCCGACTACAACCGCGTCTGGCCCGGCAGTGAGCTGCCCCCGACGGCGGAACACGCCATGATGGAAAGCATCGTGGATACCATGGCCCACAAGGGCGTTTTCGCCAGCGTGGACGTGCACAACAACACGGGCATCAACCCCCACTACGCCTGCGTCAACGTGGTGCGCACCGAGTCCCTGCACCTGGCTGCCATGTTCAGCCGCACCGTTGTGTATTTCACCCGGCCCAAGGGCGTACAGTCCATGGCCATGACTGAGCTGTGTCCGGCGGTCACCCTGGAATGCGGCAAGGTGGGACAACTGCATGGCGTGGAACATGCCAGTGAATATCTGCACGCCTGTCTGCACCTGGCACAGCATCCCACACACGCCATCTCACCCCATGACATCGATCTGTTCCACACGGTGGCCATCGTCAAGATCCCGCCGGAAGTGAGCTTCGGTTTCGGCTGCCAGAACTATGACCTGTGCCTGCTGGACGACCTGGAGGTGCTGAATTTCCGCGAGATACCCGCCGGCACCAGCTTCGGCAAGGTGGGCAGGCCGGACGGCATCCCCCTGGACGTGAAGAATGAAGCCAACCATGACGTGGCCACGCGCTATTTTTCCGTGGAACACGGTGAACTGCTGACACGCACCCCCATCATGCCTTCCATGCTGACCAAGAATGAAGCCGTGATCCGCCAGGACTGCCTGTGTTATCTCATGGAGCGCTACGACCTCCACCTGGAAGACGCCGGCTAAAGATCCGCTTTGCTATCGGGTAGCATCCCTACCCGAATAAACCCTATTGAATGCCCATACGGGTGTGAGATTTATCACGGTATGATAGCCCTGTATCTGCTTGCAGGTATTCAAACCGGACGTCTCCGGCACTTGTCCTGAAGTTTGCTGTGCCCGAATGGCCTGTCAGTTCGCACTGGCAGAAGCCGTTCGTGAAAACTGCAGGAAAACAGCCGCTGCTGAACATGCCCCTGTTCAGTTTTCCGATCACGGATCGGCAACCCGGCAAACTTCAACACAGTGAAGGAACATGAAAAATCACAGCCTGATCATATTCGTATCCGCCGTGCTGATGCTCGCATCCGCCACAGCAGCAGCGTCACCGAGTGACGACGCCTACTATGCAGAAATGGAAAAGATGGCCGCCGAAGCGGATATCGCAGAAACCCGTGTTCAATCCACGGAAGACGGGTGGGTCGATGTCGGTGCCGGCCTGGTCGCCATCAGGAAAAACTCGCCCACCGCATTTGTCGCATACAAGGGGCTGCGCCCCGCCTACAAGGCGGAGATCCGCAAGGCCATCCGCAATGGCCAGGAAACCTTTGCGGTCATCGAGCTTATCTTCTCGCGCAACAATCTCATGGGTAACCGCTAGGGTTCTGCTGCTGCCAGCGCCAGGTATCGGCGCACATTTCGTCGATGCCTTTTTCCGCATGCCAGCCCAGTTCCCGGGCCGCGAGTCCGGGATCGGCATAACAGGTGGCGATATCACCCTCCCGTCGCGGCACCAGCTTGTAGGGTACCGGGCGGCCACTGGCCTTTTCGAAGGCTGCCACCATCTCCAGTACCGAATATCCCTGCCCGGTCCCCAGGTTGTAGGTCACCAGCCCGGGTGATGCGGCCAGTTTTTCCAGCGCTCTGATATGGCCCCTGGCCAGATCCACCACGTGGATGTAATCCCGCACGCCGGTGCCGTCCACCGTGGGATAGTCGCTGCCGAAAACCGAAAGCCGTTCGAGCTTGCCCACGGCCACCTGGCTGATGTAGGGCATGAGGTTGTTGGGGTTGTTGGGAATATCGTTGGGCGATTCGCCGATGCGACCGCTCTCATGGGCGCCCACAGGGTTGAAATAGCGCAGCCGGGCGATATTCCAGTCCTGATCCGACTTATAAACATCCCCCAGCATCTCCTCGATGATGAGCTTGGAACGGCCGTAGGGGTTGGTGGCGGAAACGGGAAAATCCTCGGTGATGGGCAGGGATGCCGGTTCTCCGTACACCGTGGCCGATGAGCTGAACACCAGGTTTTTCACGCCGGTTTCGTTCATGGCCTCCAGCAGGTTCAGGGTGCCGCCGATATTGTTCTGGTAGTAGGGGATGGGGATATGAACAGACTCGCCCACGGCCTTGAGGCCGGCGAAATGAATGACCGCATCGATATCATGCTGGTCGAATACGGCACGGGTATCCGCCTTGTTGCGCAGATCCGCCTCGATGAAGGTGATGGGTTTACCCGTGATTTCCTGCACCCGCTCGATAGCCGTGTACTGACTGTTGCTCAGGTTGTCCAGGACGATGACCTCGTAGCCCGCCCCGAGCAGCTCGACATTGGTATGGGAGCCGATATAACCGGCGCCCCCGTAACCAACACTTTCTTGATCGTATTCATGGGGAGGGATTATAGCCCGTGATGACGCTCGAGGAAGTCGAAAATATCCTGCGCCAGTTGCGCATAGCCCCGGGCATTGGGATGAATGGCGTCCGATTTGCTGGAGCGGGACTGCAGGATCGCTGCCAGCGCCTCATCTTCCAGGGGCACCTTTTCCTCCTCTGCAACTTCCGCGTACAGGGGATCGGCGGACAGCAGCAGGGATGGCCGGGGTACAGCAATCAGCACAACCTGGGCAGCCTGGCGGCGAATCAGGCCGATCATGGCACTGAGGTTGCGTTTTATCTCATCGGAATGATTCTTGCGCAACAGATCATTGCCACCGTGAACAAGGATCACCAGCGCAGGTTTGTATGCTTCCAGCACACCCGGTAAGCGCTGCAGGCCTTCCGCGCTGATTTCACCCGGCACACCCGCATTGATCACTTTGTGGCCGCTGAGTCTGGCCAGCACGGCAGGGTAGGACTGATCCCGCTTTGCACCTGTTCCATAGGTCAGGCTGTCACCAAAGGCGAGAATGACAGCATCTGCCCCCAGGGGCTGGGCCTCCGGTCCCTTGTCCGCGCAGGCGGCCAGCAACAGCAGCAGCAAAAGGGCTGCCCATCCGCTCTGCCTCATTTGAGCAACGGGTTGGCCTGCAGGTCGGCATGATAGGAAGAGCGCACCATGGGGCCGCTGGCCACGTTGGAAAAGCCCATGGATTCACCCAGCAGGCGCAGCTCATCGAACTCTTCGGGGGTCACGAAGCGGGACACGGGCAGGTGATCCCGGCTGGGCTGCAGATACTGGCCCAAGGTGAGCATATCCACGTCATGATCCCGCAGGTCCTGCATGACCTGTTCGATCTCTTCAGGCTCTTCTCCCAGTCCCAGCATGATGCCGGACTTGGTGGGCACGTCCCCATGGGCGGCGCCGAACTCCTGCAGCAGTTTCAGGGACCAGGCATAGTCCGCCCCCGGCCGGGACTGGCGATACAGGCGGGGCACGGTTTCCAGGTTGTGGTTGAACACGTCCGGCGGTGCTTCGGCCATGATCTCTAGGGCAACCTCCATGCGTCCGCGAAAATCCGGCACCAGGATTTCGATGGTGGTGTCCGGTGTCAGCTCCCGGATGGCGCGGATGCAGTCGCGGTAGTGGCCTGCACCGCCGTCGCGCAGGTCATCCCGGTCCACCGAGGTGATGACCACATATTTCAGCGCCATCTCCTGTATGGCTTCCGCCAACTGGCGGGGTTCATCGGCATCGAGGGGCAGAGGCTTGCCATGGGCCACATCGCAGAACGGGCAGCGCCGGGTGCAGATATCACCCATGATCATGAAGGTGGCGGTGCCATGGGTGAAGCATTCACCCAGGTTGGGACACTGGGCCTCTTCACACACGGACGACAGTTTGCGCTCGCGCAGGATCTTGCGGATGCGGGTCACGCCTGCTCCCTGGGGCGCCCGGGCGCGGATCCAGTGGGGCTTGCGCGGCAGTTCCCCGCTGGGCTGCACCTTGACGGGAATCCTGGCCAGCTTGTCCTTTCCGCGTTGGTGAGTGCTTACTTTTGCACGGGAAGGCGCGCGGTAATCATCAGTCATGTTCTGTCCACCGGGGTTCGAGGTTGAGTTCGCGGCACAGCCCGCCGATCAGCTCCCGACCGGCCTGCCGCCTGTCCATGTCCACGCCGAGATCCTTCAGCCGGGTGACTTCCTGTCCGGCATGACCGCAGGGGTTGATGCGCTGGAAGGGCTCCAGGTCCATGTCCAGGTTCAGGGCAAGACCGTGATAAGTGTACCCTCTGCGCACCCGCAAACCCAGCGCAGCAATCTTCTTTTCATCCACGTAGACACCGGGGGCATCGGGCCTCGCCACCGCTTCGATGCCCTGATCGGCCAGCAGGTGAATGACCGCGTTCTCCATGGCCGTCACCAGGCTGCGTATGCCCCTGTTCAGCGCCTTGAGGTCGAGCAGCAGGTAGGCGATGAGCTGGCCGGGTCCATGGTAAGTGACCTGGCCGCCGCGGTCGCTCTGCACCACCGGAATGTCACCGGGATGCAAAACGTGCTCAGCCTTGCCCGCCTGTCCCTGGGTGAACACGGGCGGGTGTTCCAGCAGCCAGATTTCGGAAGGCGTATCCGGCCCGCGGATGTCGGTGAAATCACGCATGGCCCGCCAGGTCTGAATATAGTCCTCCTGGCCGAGGTCGCGGATGATGACGGCATGGCGCATGGGGGTATCCGTGGGTGTCGCAGCCATGCCAGGCGGGCGGCTACAGGCGCATCAGCACCCGGTCATGGGCGGTCAGGTCATCATAGATGGCGTCGAGATGTTCGCGGCTCTGCGCCTCGATATCCACGGTGACAGAAACGTATTTTCCGTTCTTGCTGGGCTTGAGACTTACCGCGCCCTCGCTGATGTCCGGGCAGTGGCGACGGATGATCTGCACCACCAGGGCGTCGAAATCATCTTCGTCCAGACCCATGGCCTTGACGCGGAAACGGCAGGGATAGACCATGCCTTCGGGTTCTTTTCGGGTTTCTTCAGTTTCAGTCATAACAGTTGTCCGGTGGGGAATTGCGCAATCGCAGGCGCGCCTTGCAGGCGCCATACAATGCGTCCATTTTCTCCCATATGGGGCCGGGATGACCGTTATCAACCGGGCGGCCGTTCAGCCGGGTTACCGGCATCACTTCCTTGGTGGAGCTGGTGATCCAGATTTCCTCTGCATTTTCCAGCTCTGCGACTGAAATACTGGCTTCGGCGTAGGGGAGGCCCGCTTCCCGGGCCAGTTCCAGCACCAGATCCCGCGTGATGCCTGGCAGCAGGTGCTGGCTCTTGGGGGGCGTGATGATCAGCCCTTCTTTCACGATGAACAGGTTGGAAGCGGTGCCTTCGTTGGCCAGGCCGTCACGCACCAGTATGGCTTCCTGCGCGCCTTCATCCCGCGCCTGCTGCTGCGACAGGATGTTCGCCAGCAGGGTGATAGCCTTGATGTTGCAGCGCTCCCAGCGAATATCGTCCAGGGTGATCACGCTCATGCCCTGTTTCACCAGATCCGGGTCGCGCACCGCCAGATCGGTGGCGAAGGCCATGACGGTGGGCGTCACTTCCTCCGGGATGGCATGCAGGCGCTTGCCGTAGGCGCCGCGGGTCACCTGCAGATAGATCTGCTGATCGGCATTGCCGCGCTGCGCCAGCAGCTGCCCGAACACGGCCCGCCACTGCTCATCACTGAGCGGTGGTGACATGCGAATGGCTTCGAGGCTGGCATTGAGACGCTGCAGATGTTCCTTCAGACGAAAGGGCAACCCGGCATAGGCGGGGATGACCTCGTACACGCCGTCACCAAACAGGAATCCGCGGTCCATGACGGAAACATGAGCCTGCTCCTGAGGCAGAAATCCGCCGTTCAGATAAATCAGTTCAGACATGGGTCGTATCCCGCGACAAACGGTTACTGGAAGATCATCAGCACACTGTCCACCAGGTTGTGGATGATGCCGCCTTCCCGCACGCCGCGCAGGGCGACCAGGGGAACTTCCTTGATGATCTCGCCGTCGTGCTCGATGATCACCTTGCCCCGCACCTTGCCCCGGGGAACCGGCGCCATGATGCTGTCCTTGAGGTGGATTCTTGCCGTCAGCTTGTTGTAACTTCCCCTGGGATTGGTGACATACAGATCCTCCTCCAGCCCCAGGTTGAGGTTGTCCACTTCCCCTTTCCATACCCGCAGCTGTTTGAGCGTCTCGCCGCCATCGAACAGCCGGTGGGTCTGGTAGAAGCGGAAACCATAGTTGAGCAGGGTCTGGCTCTCCTTAGCCCGGGCGCTGTCGCTGGCCGTGCCCATGACCACCGAGAGCAGCCGCATATTTTCCCGTTTGGCCGAGGTCACCAGACAGTAACCTGCCGCCTCGGTATGACCGGTCTTCACGCCATCCACGCTGGGGTCACGCCACAGCAGGCGGTTGCGGTTCTTTTGGGTGATGCCGTTGTAGGTGAACTCCTTGATGGAATACAGGGGGTAGAACTGGGGAAATTCCCGGATGATGGCCCGGGTCACCTTGAGAATGTCTTCCGGCGTGGTGTAGTGGTTCGGGTCCGGCAGGCCAGTGGCATTGGTGAAGTGGGTATTTTCCATGCCCAGCTCCAGCACATGCTTGTTCATCAGCGCGGCAAAGGCTTCTTCATTACCGGCAATATGTTCCGCCAGGGCGACACAGGCGTCGTTGCCCGAGGCGATGATCATGCCGTGAATGAGATCATCCACCGACACCTGCTTGCCCACTTCGATGAACATGCGCGAACCCGGCGTCTTCCATGCCTTCTTGCTCACCAGCACCTGATCGTTGAGACTGATGTTGCCTTCCTCCAGCTCCCTGAAAACCGTGTAGGCCGTCATGATCTTGGTCAGGCTGGCCGGTTCCAGGCGTTTGCCCGCATTGTTCTCCGCCAGTATGGCGCCGCTATGGTAATCCATCAGCAGATGGCCCGTCGCAGCAATCTTCGGCGCGGCCGGCACGGAAGCCGCTTGTGCAGGCAGGGCTGCAGACAACCATGAAAGAATCAGAAAAGCTTTGAATATCAATCGCATCGATCAGATTACTGGCTGGATGATGACAGAAAGGGCTTATTGTACTACGCGGTAGGACTCTATGCCCCATTCGGGCAGTTTTTTCGTCAGCTGCTGCAGTTGCCACTCGCTGCTGACCGGCCCCAGCCACACACGGTAGATACGGCCGGAAAGCTGCTCCAGGGGCCGGATCCTGCCCTGCAGGCCTGACAGTCCCTCCAGCCGGTGCAGCAACAGCCGCGCATTGGCTTCACTGGCGAATGCACCGGCCTGTACCCACAGGGGGAACTGCCGGGCATCGGCAGCCTTTGCCGCCACGGTGGCGGGCTTTTCCACCTGCAGCGCGACCACTTCCACCGGCGCCGTCCCCTTGCCCAGCACGCCCAGCCTGGAAGCCGCGGCATAGGACAGGTCGATAATACGCCCGCTGTGGAAAGGCCCACGGTCGTTGACCTTCACCACCACCGAGCTGCCGTTGTCCAGGTTGGTCACCCTTACCCAGGTGGGCAGGGGCAGGGTCTTGTGGGCGGCGGTCATGGCGTACATGTCATAGGCCTCGCCACTGGAAGTACGCCGCCCGTGAAATTTCAGGCCGTACCAGGAAGCCAGTCCTTTTTCCCGGTAGCCTTCACCGGTGTCGAGCACGTGATAGGTCCTGCCGCGCACGGTGTAACTGGAAGGATTGCCGTACTTGCTGTAGGGCTCATCCCGGGGAACGGCATCCGGGACATGGCTGACGTCCACTGGCCGGGCAGGGCCGTAATCATCGTTCGGGTATTCCATGGTCCGGGTGCTGCAGCCCGCCAGCAGGAGCAGCAGGACCAGAAGAGAGGGCAGCCCCCTATTTTTCATATTCCGCGTGAATGCGCTCACCCAGCTGGTACACCGCCATGGCATACATTTCGCTGTGGTTGTAGCGGGTGATGACATAGAAGTTCCTGAAGCCGGCCCAGTACTCGGGCCCCTTGTCCGTAACCAGCCTGATCAGCGCCGTCTCCAGATCATCCGCAAAACCCTTGTCCACCTTCAAGCCGGCTTTTCTCAGTTCACCCAGTCTGAAGGCCGGTTTCAGGCCGGCTTTCACGTACTTTTCTGCGTTGGCGGGCACCGACAGGGCAGGAGTGGTCACGGGCAGGCCCTTTTTCCAGCCGTGACGGGTAAAATAGTTGGCCACGCTGCCGATGGCATCGGCCTCGTTGTTCCAGATGTCGCGCTTGCCGTCGCCGTCGAAATCCACCGCGTAGGCAAGAAAGCTGCTGGGCATGAACTGTCCCAGCCCCATGGCGCCTGCATAGGAGCCCCTGGGCACGGCCGGGTCCAGCTTCTCCTCCCGCGCCAGTATCAGGTACTTCTCCAGTTCGGCGGTGAAGAACTTGCTGCGCTTGGGATAGTGAAACGCCAGCGTATAGAGGGCATCCAGCACGCTGTCCTTGCCCGCGATACGTCCGTAGAAGGTCTCCACGCCGATGATGGCGACCACATAGCGGGGCGGTACACCATAGACTTTCTGCGCCTTCTGCAACGCCTGGCGGTTGCGCTTCCAGAAAGCCACGCCCTGGCGGATACGCTTGTCCTTGAGAAAGATCCTGCGGTACTGGATCCAGTTGAGGGTCTTTTCCGCGGGCTTGTTCATGCGGTCGATGATGTCCTGCCGCCTGTGGGCCTTGCCCAGCACCCGGCGCAGCTCATCCGCATCGAAACCCTGGGTCTCGACCATGTGCTGGATAAACCGGTCCACCTGGGGGTTGCCCTGGGCAAATACCGGCAGGCTGAGGAGCAGAAGCAGCAGAGCATATTTCATTTGGGCAGCAGTTTCCTGTGTGTGTGGATGGACATGAGCATACCGAAACCCGCCATCAAGGTCACCAGCGAGGTTCCGCCATAGCTCACCAGGGGCAAAGGCACCCCGACCACCGGCAGCATACCGCTTACCATGCCGGCATTGACAAACAGATAGACAAAAAATACCAGGATGAGTGCCCCGGCCAGCAGCCGGCTGTAGCTGTCCTGGGCCTGTGAGGCGATATACAGCCCCCGCAGGATGATGAACAGAAAGATCGCCAGCAGCAGCAGGACACCCACCAGGCCGAACTCCTCACCCAGCACGGCGAAGATGAAATCCGTGTGACGTTCCGGCAGGAACTCCAGCTGGGACTGGGTGCCGTTGAGCCAGCCCTTCCCGTAGATGCCGCCGGAGCCGATGGCGATCTTGGACTGGATGATGTGGTATCCCGCTCCCAGGGGATCACTTTCCGGGTTGAGAAAGGTGAGCACCCGCGCCCGCTGGTAATCGTGCATCAGATACCAGACGACGGGGGCAGCTGCTGCCGCCAGCAGGCCCATGACGATGATCAGCCGCCAGCTGATACCCGCCAGGAACAGCACGAACAGTCCGCTGCTGGCGACCAGGATGGCAGTGCCCAGGTCAGGCTGCTTGGCGATCATCAGCACCGGCACTAGGAGTAGCAGCAGGCTGATCAGCAGGTATTTCCAGTTGGGCGGCAGCGGTTTGCTGGACAGGTACCAGGCCAGCATCATGGGTGCGGCCAGTTTCACCAGCTCTGACGGCTGAAAACGAATGAAGCCCAGGTCCAGCCAGCGCTGTGCGCCCTTGCCCACCACGCCGGCCACCAGCACCGCCACCAGCAGAGTGACGCCGATGCCATACAGCCAGGGACTCCAGCGGCGCAGCGTATGGGGATGCACCTGGGCGAGGAAGAACATGACGCCGAAAGCTATGAGCAGGCGAACCGCCTGCCGCTCCACCTGATGCAGGTTCTCTCCCGAAGCCGAGTACAGGATTACCAGGCCATAAGCGCAGAGCAGCAACAGCCCGGTGAGGAGGGGAAGGTCCATGTGGACGCGCGCCAGCAGCCCGCGGTGCTGGGCGGGTTCGCTGGGCGGCAGCCCACTGGGAGAACGGCTCGCAGGATTCAATTCACGCCTCCGCCGGCAGGCTTCTTCACTGTCTGGGCAGACAGCGGCCCGCCGTCTCCCAGCAGCCAGGCATCCATCACCTTCTTTGCCACCGGCGCTGCCGTGGAGCCGCCGTGACCGCCGTTTTCCACGATCACTGCCACGGCAATCTGCGGATCTTCCACCGGCGCGTAGGCGATGAACAGGGCATGGTCACGGTTCTTCTTCGACACCTTGCTCTCTTCATATTCTTCATCCTGTTTCACCGTGAATACCTGCGCCGTGCCTGTCTTACCAGCAATGCGGTAATGCTCGTTTTTCAGCCGCCGTGCGGTACCGCGCGGCCCCTGAACCACATGCTCCATGGCCTCGCGGATTTTGTCCCAGTTTGCCTGCCTGATGACAGGAATGATATGGGCCTTCTTTTCCGTGGCCTTCACCTCGCCGGTACTCTCATCCACGATCTCGTCCACCAGCTGGGGCTGCATGTAGACACCACCATTGGCAATAGCCGCCGTGGCCGCCGCCAGCTGCAGGGGCGTGGCCTCGAAAGAACCCTGGCCGATGCCGATGATGACGGTCTCGCCGGGAAACCACACCTGCTTGTAACGCCTGCGCTTCCATTCGCGGGAAGGCCGGATACCGGTACGCTCACCCACTAGGTCGATACCGGTTTTTTCACCGAAGCGGAACTGCTTGAGATACTGCTGCAGCTTGTCGATGCCGATCTCATGAGCCAGCTGGTAAAAGAACACGTCGCAGGACTGGGTGATGGCCGCATCCACATTCATGGGACCGTGGCCGCCCCTTTTCCAGTCGCGGTATTTGTGATCATGCCCCGGCAGCTGAAAAAAGCCCGGACAGTATTTCTTTTCCTTGGCATCGATAAAGCCCAGCTCCAGCCCGGCCAGCCCCATGAAAGGCTTGACGGTGGAACCCGGCGGATAGGCACCCTGCAGCGCCCGGTTGAACAAGGGGTTGTTAGGGGCCTGCCGCAACGCCTGGTAGGCCTTCGAACTGATACCTTCCACGAAGGGATTGGAATCGTAGCCCGGCTTGCTGACCATGGCCAGCACACCACCGGTCTTGGGATCGATGGCCACTACCGCACCGTTCATATCCCCCAGGGCATCCATAGCCACCCGCTGCAGATCGATATCGATGTTCAGACGCAGGCTGCGGCCAGGCTGGGGCGGGGTTTCCTGCAGCACCCGCACCGCCTTGCCCAGGGCGTTAACCTCCACCTGCTGCAGTCCGACCCTGCCGTGGAGCACATCCTCGTAGGATTTTTCAACTCCGGTCTTGCCGATATAGGTGATGCCCGCGTAGTTCGAGGCATCGATGGTTTTCAGATCCTGGAGGCTGATACGGCCCACATAGCCCACCACATGGGCCATGAGATCTTTCATCGGGTAGGTGCGCGTGAGGCGCGCCTTGATGGAAACACCGGGAAACTTGTAGCGATTGACCGCGAACAGGGCGGCTTCTTCCTGAGAAATGTCCAGTTTGATGGGAATGCTCTCAAAGCGCCGTTTCTGGCGTTTGAGCTTGTAGAAGCGTTCCCGGTCGGCCGGGCGGATCTCGATCAGCGCCTCCAGCCCGGCCAGGGTCTTGTCCGGATCCGGCACCACTTCGGGGATGATCTCCAGATTGAAGGCCGGCCGGTTGAGCGCCAGCAGGCGGTTCTTGCGGTCATAGATCAGCCCCCGCGTGGGCGGCAGGGGTATCAGCTTGACCCGGTTGTCCTGGGCAAGCGTGGTGAAATGGTCGTGATCGATGATCTGCAGATACACCATGCGCCCGACGATGCTGCCCAGCAGGATGAGCACTACCAGTCCGGCGACGATGGCGCGATGGGTAAACAGCCTGCCTTCGCGGCGATAATCCTTGAAATCCAGATTACCGGACATGGAAACGCCGTCTCAGATCCCGGAAGATGATGAACAGCCACGGCCAGATCAGGCCACCCAGCAGGGGCGCCGCCCAGGATTCGAGCATGGCTGCGGGCCGCCCGATGGTGCCGTCCACCCACACGAACAGCAGCCGGTCGACATACAGCAGCAGCGCAACGAAAACCGATTGCTGCCACAGGGGAAACACCCGCACCCGCTTGTGCGTCTTTACCGTGATGAAGCTGATCACCGACAGGCCGAAGGCATGTTGTCCCAGCAGAGTGCCGGTAAGAATATCCAGCAGCAGCCCGACGAAGAAGCCGATACCGACCCCCACCCGCTCGGGCAGGGCCATGCACCAGTAGATCAGCACCAGCGCCGTCCACTGCAGCCGGAAATACTGCAGATTCTCCGGCATGGGCATCACGCTCAGCACCAGGCTGATCAGCAGGGTAATGGCGATGGTGGTCCTGCCATGTGGGACTTCGGGGCTCATGGCGCTGTGGTCTCCGTTTCCGGCACGGCTTTTTTTGCAGCAGGCTCTGCCTGCTCTTCTTCAGGAAATTCCGGAGGAACATTCACTTCCCAGACCAGCAGCGCTTCCCGGGTGCGGTCGAGCTGGGCCAGTGGCCTGGCGAGCACCGTGGCAAAGGGCTTACCCGGCTGGCGTTTCACCGCCGTTACCCTGGCCACGGGATAGCCCGGGGGAAACTTGCCGCCCAGGCCGGAAGTGACCAGCAGATCATCGGGGCGGATGTCCGCGTTATTTGGAAGATAGGGCATTTCCAGCTTGTTGATGCTGCCGGTACCCACGGCAACGGTGCGCAATCCGTTGCGCAGCACCTGCACGGGCAGGGAATGTTCCACGTCGGTGATCAGCAGCACCGTGGCGTTCAGGGGGCTGACATGCGCCACCTGTCCCATCACCGCGTGTGCATCAAGCACCGCCTGGCCTTCGAACACCCCGGAATTGCTGCCCTTGTCGATGACGATCTGCTGACGGAAAGGGTCCAGATCCATGGCGGAAAGCTCCGCCACCAGCACCCGGTTGCCGATCTTGTAGGCGGACCCCAGCAAGTCGCGCAGCCGTTCGTTCTCGGCCTGCAGTGCAGCAAGCTGCTGCAGTTCGGCCTTGAGTTTGAGGTTTTCCCTGTTGAGACGCCGGTTGGACTGCTGCAGATCATCGCGGGTCTGCAGGGTTTCCGTCACCCATCTGCCGATGCTGTTGGGGGCTTCGGCCAGAAACTGTATGGGGTAGGTGAGCACGGAGAGGGTGCTGCGCAGGGTTTCCGTCTGGTGGAAACGGTGATCCATCACCATCAGCAGGATGGAAAGGATCATTGCCCCGATGACACGGGCGCCCTGGGAAGGTCCTTCGGCAAAAATGAACTTGATGACAGGGCTCCTTGTGCTGCGTTATTCCATACCCGTGGAAAGGCGGGCGGTTACTCGACGCTGAAAAAGTCCCCGGCCTTTTCGTCCATCAGTTCCAGCGCCCGGCCCCCACCACGCGCCACGCAAGTCATGGGATCTTCGGCCACGATGACCGGCAGACCGGTTTCCTCTTCCAGCAGGCGGTCCAGTCCCTTGAGTAGCGCGCCACCACCGGTGAGCACGATGCCGCGCTCGGCCACGTCGGCCCCCAGTTCCGGCGGCGTCTGCTCCAGCGCCTTGCGTACCGCATCGACGATACCGGACAGGGGTTCCTGCAGCGCTTCGAGAATCTCGTTGCTGTTCAGCGTGAAGCTGCGCGGAATGCCCTCGGCCAGGTTGCGGCCCTTGACCTCGATCTCCTGCACTTCGTTCTCGGGCCAGGCGCTGGCCACCTTGTGCTTGATGGTTTCTGCCGTCGCTTCACCGATGAGGCTGCCGTAGTTGCGGCGCACATAGTTGATGATGGCTTCGTCGAACTTGTCGCCGCCGATACGCACGGAATTGGCATACACGATGCCGTTGAGCGAGATGATGGCCACTTCGGAAGTGCCGCCACCGATGTCCAGGATCATGGAACCCCGGGCCTCGTTCACGGGCAGGCTGGCGCCGATGGCCGCCGCCATGGGCTCTTCGATGAGATACACCTCGCGGGCGCCCGCACCGGCAGCCGATTCCTTGATCGCCCGGCGCTCCACTTGGGTGGAACCGCAGGGAACGCAGATCAGTACCCGCGGGCTGGGGCGGATCAGGCGTGACTCATGCACCTTGTGAATAAAGTACTGCAGCATCTTCTCGGTCACGGTGAAATCGGCGATCACGCCGTCTTTCATGGGACGGATGGCGGTGATATTGGTCGGTGTGCGGCCGAGCATCTTTTTCGCATCCTCGCCCACGGCGGCCACGGCCTTCATGCCCCGGCCACGGTCCTCGCGAATGGCGACCACGGAAGGCTCGTTGAGCACGATGCCGCGATCACGCGCATAAATAAGGGTGTTGGCGGTGCCCAGATCGATGGACAGGTCGTTGGAGAAAAAGCCGCGAAGACGTCTGAAAAGCATGGAGTAGATCCGTTATCCCGGTCTGCTTGCCGGTTGTGAGTTTGGAGGAGAAACCAGGGAAACAGCCAGGGCCTTTCCCGATTCAAGAGCGGTAATCTATCAACTGTAGCCACCTTTGGGCAAGAGCTGTATTCCCCGCGAACCGGCCCCTTTGTGTGATGAACCTCCTAGTCTGTTGATTTACCGCCGGTATTCACGCCGGACAGACTGCAATCTGCTCCCGGTTTTTTCCACAGGCCGTTTTTTCACGTGGGTTCAGCGTGTAAATCCGGCCCGATTTATGCTAGTTTTGCCTCCTTTGATGCACCGCTGTGGATAAACGCATGGATCTGGAACCCGAAGAAGTTGAAAAAATCGCCCATCTGGCCCGCATCGCGGTTGCCGCTGACGAGCTCGATGCGCTGAATACCGAACTGTCCGGCATTCTCGGCCTGGTGGAACGCATGGCCGAACTGGACACCAGCGACATCGTGCCCATGGCGCACCCCCTGGACATGCCTCAGCGCCTGCGCCCGGACGTGGTCACGGAAGAAAACCACCGCGACGCCTACCAGGCCGTGGCGCCTGCCACGGCAAACGGCCTGTATCTAGTCCCCAGAGTGATTGAATGATGAGTGATCTGCACTTCAAGTCCATCGCCGAGCTGTCTGCGGGTCTGCAGGCGGGTGATTTCAGCAGTGTGGAGCTCACGCAGCATTTCCTGGACCGTATCGAACGGTTCGATGGCGAACTGAATGCGCTGGTCACCCTGACGAAAGATCAGGCACTGGCCCAAGCCGAAGCGGCGGACGCGCGCATCAGGTCCGGCGACGCCGGCCCGCTGACGGGCATCCCCATCCTGCACAAGGACATCTTCTGCACCGAAGGCGTGAAAACCAGCTGCGGTTCGCGCATGCTGGACAACTTCATCTCGCCCTACGACGCCACCGTGGTGACAAGGCTCAAGGACGCCGGCGTCGTCATGCTGGGCAAGACCAACATGGACGAGTTCGCCATGGGCTCCTCCAACGAGACCAGCTTCTACGGCCCGGTGAAAAACCCCTGGGATACCGAACGTGTGCCCGGCGGCTCTTCCGGCGGTTCGGCCGCCGGCATGGCAGCACGCCTGGGCGTGGCCGCCACCGGCACGGACACCGGTGGCTCCATCCGCCAGCCCGCCGCCCTGTGCGGCATCACCGGCCTCAAACCCACCTACGGGCGGGTATCGCGCTATGGCATGATCGCCTTCGCCTCCAGCCTGGACCAGGCCGGCCCCATGACCCGCAGCGCGGAAGATGCCGCCTACCTGCTGGCAGCCATGGCCGGATTCGACGAGCGCGATTCCACCAGCGTGGATCGCCCGGTGGACGACTATGTCGGTCAGCTCAACCAGCCGCTCGAAGGCCTCCGGGTCGGCATCGTGAAAGAATTTTTCGGGGAAGGGCTGAACGCAGGCATGAGCGCTTCCATGCAGACGGCTATCGACGAGCTCAAAAAACTGGGCGTGGAAACGGTCGAAGTCTCCCTGCCCAATTCCCATTATTCGGTACCGGCCTATTATGTGGTCGCCCCGGCGGAGTGCTCCTCCAACCTGTCCCGCTTCGACGGGGTGCGCTTCGGGCACCGCTGTGACGATCCGCAGGACCTCGAAGACCTGTACAAACGCTCCCGTGGCGAGGGTTTCGGCGCCGAGGTGAAGCGCCGCATCATGATCGGCACCTATGCCCTGTCGGCCGGCTATTACGACGCCTATTACCTCAAGGCACAGCAGGTGCGCCAGGTCATCGCCGGCGACTTCCGCAAGGCGTTCGAAAGCGTGGACGTGCTGCTGGGGCCCGCATCGCCGGAAACGGCCTTCCGCATCGGCGAGAAATCTGATGACCCGGTGTCCATGTACCTGTCAGACATCTATACCATCGCCGTAAACCTGGCCGGGCTGCCCGCCATGTCTCTGCCGGCGCCCCTGGTGGACGGCCTGCCTGCGGGGCTGCAGCTCTTCGGCAACTATTTTGAGGAAGGGCGACTGCTTGCGTTGGCGCACCAGTTACAGCAGATCACCGACTGGCACCAACAGACGCCTTCCGGCTACTGAGCAGGACACAAGCTATGCAATGGGAAACTGTCATCGGGCTGGAAATTCATACCCAGCTCACCACCAAATCCAAGATATTCTCCGGGGCCTCCATCGCTTTCGGCGCCGAACCCAACACCCAGGCCTGCCTGGTCGATCTGGGCTTCCCCGGCGTGCTGCCGGTGCTGAATGAAGCCGTGGTGAAAAAGGCGATTCTGTTCGGTACCGCCATCGATGCGGAGATCGCCCGCCGCACCGTATTCGCGCGCAAGAACTATTTCTATCCCGACCTGCCCAAGGGCTACCAGATCAGCCAGCTGGACCATCCCATCGTTGGCATGGGACATGTGGACATCACCCTGGAGAACGGCGAGAACAAACGCATCGGCGTCACCCGCGCCCACCTCGAAGAAGATGCGGGCAAATCCCTGCACGAGGATTTTCACGGCATGACCGGCATCGACCTCAACCGCGCCGGAACGCCCCTGCTCGAAATCGTCTCCGAGCCGGACATGAGTTCGGCAAAGGAAGCGCTGGCCTATGCCAAAAAGATCCACCAGATCGTCGTCTATCTCGGCATCTGTGACGGCAACATGCAGGAAGGCTCCTTCCGCGTGGACGCCAATGTTTCCGTACGGCCGGTGGGGCAGGAAGAACTGGGCACCCGCGCCGAGCTGAAGAACATCAACTCCTTCCGCTTCCTGGAAAAAGCCATCAATTTCGAAGTGGAACGGCAGATCGACATCCTCGAATCCGGCGGCAGGATAGTGCAGGAAACCCGCCTGTATGATGCGGCCAAGGACGAAACCCGCTCCATGCGCTCCAAGGAAGAGGCCAACGACTACCGTTATTTCTCCGACCCCGACCTGCTTCCGGTCATCATCGAAGAAGACTTCATCGCCGACGCGGTCAGCGAAATGCCGGAACTGCCGGCTGCCAGAAGGGCGCGCTTCGAAGAGCAGTACGGCCTGTCCGCCTATGACGCCGACGTGCTCACCGCCACGCGGCAGCACGCAGACTACTACGAGATCGTGGTGGCCGAAGCCGGCGACGCCAAGCTCTCCGCCAACTGGGTCATGGTCGAACTGGCCGGGGCGCTGAACAAGGCCGGGCTGGACCTGAGCCAGAGCCCGGTGGACGCCCAGCGCTTCAGCGGCCTGGTAAAGCGCATCGCCGACAACACCATCTCCGGCAAGATCGCCAAGACCGTGTTCGAGGCCATGTGGGACAGCGGGGACAGCGCCGACGCCATCATCGAAGCCAAAGGGCTGAAGCAGATCACCGATAGCGGCGCCATCGAAGCCATCGTCGATGAAGTGCTTACCGACAACCCGGCCCAGGTGGAAAACTTCCGCAACGCCGATCCTGACAAGCAACCCAAGATGCTGGGCTTCTTCGTCGGACAGGTGATGAAGAAGAGTCAGGGCAAGGCCAACCCAAAACAGGTCAACGAGCTGCTGCGCAAGAAACTCCTGGGCTGACCTTGGCCATCGACAGGGAACAGCGCCAGCGCATCGTCGCCAGCCAGCGCGATGCCTGGCAGCGTTTCGGCTTTCATCCCAACGCCCTGTTCTGGAGCAACCGGGAGATTCAGGAAATCCGCTTCCGGATATTGCTGGAGGCGGGTATGCACAGCGGCGAAAGCCTGCTCGATGTGGGCTGCGGCTTCGGCGACTTCTCCGCCTGGCTGGCAGGGCAGGGTATTGCGGTGAACTACACCGGCATCGACCTGTCGCCGGAACTGCTGGAAGAAGGGCGGCAACGCTACCCGCATATCGAACTTGTCGAGGGTGATCTGTTCGAGTTTGATCCGCCACCGAAGAGCTATGACTGGGTGACCCTCTCGGGCACCCTGAACCGCGATCATGGTGATGGCGGTGAATATGCCCGCAGCATCATCCGGCGCATGTATGAAATCTGCCGAAAAGGCATCGCCTTCAACCTGCTGGATGCCCGGCACGAATGGACGCGTGGACGCTGGGATCTGCAGAGTTTTCATCCGGATCAGATTGCCGAACTGGTATCGGAACTCTCGCCCAGCCACGACATCCG
>NZ_JBHNMF010000010.1:0-24879 GCF_048562965.1 Thiolapillus sp.
AACCCTGGTGATAGAAAAGCCGGTTGGCGGCCTCGATGATCTTCTGACGGGTGCGCTCGCTTTTTTTGGACATGATGACAATAACCGAATGGTTGCCCCGTTAATTTGGAAATACACTTAAGCCATTGATTTTCCGTAGGTCGGGCTTCAGCCCGACAGCAGCTGCCACAAAGGGGCAATGTCGGACTGAAGTCCGACCTACGGATAGGGTTTTTTCCATAATCAGGGGTGTGACTAGCGGATTCATGAATATTTATTATCAATTATAGCGCAATTCTGCCTGATAATTAGGATGACCGTCATATCTTTTGCAGCAGATCGACCCTGTGAGGGTTGATGAAGCTGGCGCCGTCGGGTCCCAGGTGGGGTTCAAAGGCCAGCCCAGCCTGACCTGATCATGGAGTGTTTCATCGATACTGTGGTCGGAATGACTGGGAAACAGGATTCTGTCTTCAAATTAGGCAAAAGTGCCGAATTCGGATTTGGACTGAAAGAATATTTCGTCTTTCAAGGCGAAATCACCCCGGCTCACCGCATCCTTCAAGGTGTCGAAGGCCGCCTGGCGGACTTCCTTCTCGTCGTTGAACAACCGCAGTATCTCATTGAATTGGCCGGCATAGACAGGTTCGAAGATATAGGCCAGCCCACCCGGGCGCAGTACTCGGTGGATTTCTTCCAGCGCCTTGCCCATCAGGGGGACAGGCACATGATGCAGTGACTTGACAGCTAACCACTGAAATGCGCCAGCTCTGCGTTTAAAAATGGTCATTTACAGTTGTAAACTCACATTTTTTGCCTTGATCTGACACATTTCAGTGGCGATCTGAGCCGTTACTCTTGTTTTGAAATACTCGCTGAATAGTTACTCCGCTATAATGAACAGAATTTACCACAGAGACGGAAAGTCCATCATGCCAGAATATCGTTCCAGAACCACCACTCATGGCCGCAACATGGCCGGCGCCCGTGCCCTGTGGCGCGCCACAGGCATGAAAGACGATGATTTCGACAAGCCCATCATCGCCATCGCCAATTCCTTTACCCAGTTCGTGCCCGGTCATGTGCATCTCAAAGACATGGGGCAGCTGGTGGCAAGGGAGATTGAACGGGCCGGTGGCGTTGCCAAGGAATTCAACACCATCGCCGTGGATGATGGTATCGCCATGGGGCATGGCGGCATGCTCTATTCCCTGCCTTCGCGGGATCTCATCGCCGATTCGGTGGAATACATGGTCAACGCCCACTGCGCCGATGCGCTGGTGTGTATCTCCAATTGCGACAAGATCACCCCGGGCATGCTCATGGCTGCTCTGCGCCTGAACATTCCCACCGTTTTCGTCTCCGGTGGCCCCATGGAAGCGGGCAAGGCCGTGGTGCATGAAAAGGAACTGCACCTGGACCTGGTGGACGCCATGGTCATGGCGGCGGATGACAAGGAGAGCGACGAGGATGTGATGGCGGTGGAACGCTCTGCCTGTCCCACCTGCGGTTCCTGCTCCGGTATGTTTACCGCCAACTCCATGAACTGCCTCACCGAAGCGCTGGGGCTGTCATTGCCGGGCAACGGTTCCCTGGTGGCCACCCACGCCGACCGCAAGCGCCTGTTCCTGGAAGCAGGGAGCATTGTCGTGGGCCTGGCGCGGCGCTGGTACGAGCAGGACGATGAGTCGGTGCTGCCACGTTCCATTGCGGCTTTCGAAGCCTTCGAAAATGCCATGGCGCTGGATATCGCCATGGGTGGTTCCACCAACACCGTATTGCACCTGCTGGCTGCAGCATCCGAAGCCGGCGTTGATTTCACCATGGAAGATATCGACCGCATGTCGCGCAAGGTGCCTCATTTGTGTAAGGTGGCGCCTTCCATCCAGACTTATCACATGGAAGACGTGCATCGCGCCGGCGGCGTGTTCGGCATTCTTGGCGAGCTGGAACGGGCGGGCCTGCTGCATCATGATCTGCCCACGGTGCATGCCCGCACCATGGCCGAAGCCCTGGCTCTGTGGGATGTGCGCTATACCGACGACCAGAAGCGTAAGGATTTCTACCGCGCAGCGCCCGGTGGCGTGCCCAGTCAGGAGGCCTTCAGCCAGAACAAGCGCTATCCCGACCTGGATCTGGATCGTGAAAGTGGCTGTATCAGGGACAAGGCCCATGCCTACAGTCAGGATGGTGGGCTGGCCGTGCTGTACGGCAACCTGGCTGAAAACGGCTGTATCGTCAAAACAGCAGGTGTGGATGAATCCATTCTGAAGTTCAGTGGCCCTGCACGGGTGTTCGAGAGCCAGGACGATGCCGTGGTCGCCATTCTGGAAGACAAGATAAAGCCGGGAGATGTGCTCATCATCCGCTACGAAGGCCCCAAGGGCGGACCGGGCATGCAGGAAATGCTCTATCCCACCAGTTACCTCAAATCCAAGGGACTGGGCAAGGAATGCGCACTGATTACGGACGGGCGTTTTTCCGGTGGCACTTCCGGCCTGTCCATCGGCCACGTCTCCCCCGAAGCGGCGGGCAAAGGCAACATCGGCCTGGTGGAGGAAGGCGACACCATCGAAATCGATATTCCGGGCCGGAGCATCCGTATTGCCATCAGCGACGAGGAACTTGCGCAACGCCGCAATGCCATGGAACTGAGTGAGCAGCCGTGGAAACCGGTTGCCCGTGAACGTGTCGTATCACCGGCGCTGCGCGCCTATGCCGCGATGACCACAGATGCAGCGCGGGGCGCGGTGCGTGATGTGAGTCAGATAGAAAACTGCTGAATCAGCTGGGAGCATGAAAATGAACAAGGTCATACTCAGCGGAATTCTCGGTTCTCTGCTGATATCAGGCTCAGTCTCTTTTGCGGCCGAGCCTTTTCTGGGCAAGACGCCGCAGGTGTTGTGCGCTTACATGAAGGATCTGGGCATTCCGGGATCTGATAAATACCGTGAGCAGGGAAGTGGCGAGTGGAGTTGCGGAAGCACGCGCAAGAAGCTGCCCCAGGGTGAGCCAGCGGCCGCCAGCGACCTGCAGTATCGTGTGTTCGGCAGTGAGACGCGGCCGCGAAAGCAGATTCTGGAACTGCGCATGCGCTCGGACCGGCAGCCCCAGGGGGTGCTCAAGGTATTCTCGCGCTATGTGGACGTGCTGCTGGAGAAGACCCTGGGTGCGGGCATCACGAAGGATATGTACCAGGCCATCATGGCACCGGTGGACGGGGAATGGCGAATGGACAGTCATGTGTTGCAGTTGCGCAAACTGCGCAGCAAAGGGTCTGTCTATGATTTGCGCTTTACCGTGGAGGCGCTGCCTTTGGAATAGACCTCCGCGGCAGCCAGCGGTGATGATGACCGGTCGGGAGCGGGAGTCTGCTACAGGGAGCCCCAGGAATCCTTGCGCTTCTTCACTCTAAGGTGCGGCAGCACCAGTCCGAGCAGTATGCCACCGAACAGAACGCCACCGCCGATAAGAAACCAGCGCTGTGTAGAGCTGTTTTTCAGTTCGAGGATTTCCTGTTCCTGATCAGCAAGATCCCGGCTCATGGTGGCGACCTGTTTGCGCAGGGTCTTGCGTTCCTGGGCAATCTGTACCGCGTTGGCCGAGGTGCGTTTCAGCTCTTCCAGTTCAGACTGTATGGCGTCTTTCTCTGATTGCAGTGCTGCATGTGCCTGTTTCAGGGTGCCATGTTCGCGCGAAAGCTTGGCCAGCTTGCTGCTCAGCTCCCCGGGGGAGGCCTCCAGTTCCTTGATGCGGGCTTCCAGCTTGATGATGCGGTCGCGCGCCACGGGCTGGGTAAGCAACTGACGGGTCAGTACATAGCCGGTTTTGCCATCCGCCAGGCGGATCCTGCTGTAACCGCTGGCGCTGTTGGTGCTCAATACGGTGACTGTTGTGCCGGAAGGAAGCATTCTTACGATGCGGTGCTTGGCGCTTTCCCCGCTGCGCATGGTGATTTTCGCCTGGTCGGTGACATAGCGGGTTTCCGCCTGGGCGGAAAACGCCACCCACAGCAGAAAGAGCAACAGGAGAATTTTGGTTATTTTGAAGTCCATGACGGTGAGCGATCCGAAAAGCAGTGGGGCCTATTGTACTTGCAAGCAGGTTTCAGGTCAGCAGAAATTCCAGCAGGGCTTTCTGGGCGTGGAGGCGGTTTTCCGCTTCTTCCCAGACTACTGAATCCTCGGCGTCGATGACTTCCGCAGCCACTTCCTCGCCGCGATGGGCCGGCAGGCAGTGCATGAACAGCGCATCCGGCGCTGCCTGGGCCATGAGCGCGGCGGTCACTTCATAACCTGCAAAATCCTTCTCCCGCTGCTTCTGTTCTTCTTCCTGTCCCATGCTCGCCCAGACGTCGGTGACGATGAGGTCGGCACCGCTTGCGGCCTGCTGGGGATCGCGAAAAAGGGTGCAGCGGTCAGTGGCCGGATCCAGAATCTGGGGATCGGGATCGTATCCTTCGGGGCAGGCGATATGCAGCCAGAAATCCAACTGGCGGGCGGCATTGATGTAAGAGTGGCACATGTTGTTGCCGTCACCGATCCAGGCAACGGTTTTGCCCTGAATGTCGCCACGGTGCTCAAACCAGGTCTGCATGTCCGCCAGCAGCTGGCAGGGATGCACCAGATCGGTCAGCCCGTTGATGACAGGCACCTGTGAATAGTCGGCGAAACGCTGGACCTTTTCATGCTCGAAGGTGCGGATCATCACGCAGTCCACCATGCGTGACAGTACCCTGGCGGTATCCTCGATGGGCTCGCCGCGCCCCAGCTGAGTGTCGTTGGGCGACAGGAACATCGCAGCACCACCCAGTTGGGTCATGCCCGCCTCGAACGAGACCCGGGTGCGTGTGGAGGATTTTTCGAAGATCATGCCCAGCACCCTGTGTTTCAGGGTTTCCACGATCTCTCCCCGGTGCTGCAGTTGTTTCAGTTCACCGGCACGCCGGATGATGCCGCGGAATTCTTCGGGTGACAGATCCAGCAGGCTCAGAAAATGCCGCGTCATGATGCGGACTCCAGAAACCCGGTGATCAGGCAGGACAGCTCGTCTGTCAGCTGCCCGATCTGTTCATCGCTGATGATCAGGGGCGGCAGCAGACGCACCACGGAATCGGCGGTGACATTGATCAGCAGGCCCTTTTCCAGCGCCAGACCGACCAGCTCCGCGCAGGGGCGGTCCAGCTGTAATCCCAGCATCAGCCCCAGGGAGCGGATTTCCACGAAGCCTTCCACGCCGTCGAGCTTCTGCGCCAGCCCGCTGGCAAGCGCTTCGCCCTTGCTGGCGGCCTGTTCCCAGAGCCGGTTGGCGGTGAGCTGTTCCACCACGGCCAGCCCGGCGGCACAGGCCAGGGGGTTGCCGCCAAAGGTGGAGCCGTGATTGCCGGGGGCGAACAGATCAGCAGCCTTGCCGTTGGCCAGGCAGGCGCCGATGGGTACGCCGTTACCTAGGGCCTTGGCCAGGGTCATGACGTCCGGTGTCAGCTCATGGTGTTGAAAAGCAAAAGGTTTGCCGGTGCGGCCCATGCCGGTCTGGATCTCGTCCAGCATCATCAGCCAGTTGTGCCGGTCACAGAGTTCGCGAATGCCGGGCAGGTAGCCGTCCGGGGGAATGTTGATGCCGCCTTCACCCTGCACCGGTTCCACCAGCACGGCGACGATACCCTTGAGATTGTCGGCGGCGGTTTTCAGGGCGTCCAGATCACCGTAAGGCACCCGGGCGAAGCCCTGTACCAGGGGCTCGAAGCCGGCCTGGACCTTGCGGTTTCCCGTGGCGGTCAGCGTGGCCAGCGTACGGCCGTGGAAGCTTTCTTCCATGACCAGGATCACCGGATTGTCGATCCCCTGCTTGTGTCCGTGCAGGCGCGCCAGCTTGATGGCCGCTTCGTTGGCTTCGGCCCCGGAATTGGCGAAGAACACCTTTTCCATGCCGGACAGCTCCACCAGCTTTTCACCCAGTTCCTGCTGATGGGCGATGCCATACAGGTTGGAGGTATGCACCAGGGCGCCTGCCTGTTCGCAGATGGCGCGGCTCACTTCCGGATGGGCGTGGCCGAGACCACAGACGGCGATACCGGAAATGGCATCGAGATAGGTTTTTCCCTGGTCGTCATGCAGGTAGACACCTTCGCCCCTGACGAAAGTGACCGGAAGACGGTTGTAAGTGTTCATCAATACATTCTTCATGGCGGTTGTTCCGCAAACCCCTAAAAACAAAAGGCAGCCCCGAAACGGTGGCCACCTGTGCTTTGTGAACCCCAATGTCCAAAAGCAAAGGACGGACACTACATAAAAACCGGGGCTTTTTCAAGGTGAATTTCAGTGTTTTGGTGTCATCAGGGGGGCGGGATCCATGTACATTAGGTCCGGTTCGGAAGAAGGGATGAGGCGTTCGACAAAGTCGATCAGCGTCAGCGCGGGTGTGCCGCGGTAGAAGCGCGCCATGGAACGTTCCATCCAGATGCTGTCCGCATACAGGTACACTCGGTGGGGCTGGTCGCCCACACCGTCGTGGTTCAGGTCGAAACCGGAATAGCTGTCCCAGTAGTTGCCTTTCCAGTTGTTGAGACGGGAGGTATGGGTGGTGCTGCCCATGGCATCGACGAAGTTGTCGATAAAACGGTTGTCGTGGATCTGGTGGCCACCCTTTTCACCGTAGAAATAGGCGGCAACGTCGTTGAAGGTAAACAGATTGTTGGTGATGGTGAGAATGTTTTCCGCTTCCAGGGGAGAGGTGGCGAGCAAGCCGACGGCGCAGTGCGCGATTTCGTTGTTGTCGATGAGAATGTCATAACTTTCTTTCACCGAGATGCCAGAGCCCGTCAGCTTGCGCATGCGCAGGATATGATTGTCGGCGATGGTCAACTCATCGGAATAGATGACGGTGATGCCGTTGTAGTTGTCGATGAAGGTGTTGCCGCGGATTTCGTTCTCCGGTGAAAACACCAGTTCCATGCTGATGCGGCTGTTGGTCATGCGGTTGCCGATGATGCGGTTCTCCCTGGAGTTGGAGAACACCATGTCCCTCGTGTGATCGAGGACATTGTCCTTGATCAGGTTCTCGTGGCTGTACCACAGCCGGATGCCGTCGCCCCGCAGGGTCACGTCCCGGTCTTTCGAGCTGATGCGGTTGCCGATGACCTGATTGCCATGGGCGCTGCTGAGATGGATGCCGAACAGGCTGTCGTCGATGATGTTGTCCTGCACCACTGTGTCATTGGCCTTGATGAGGATGCCTGCGTCCACCTGGTCGTGGGAATCACCCGAATGGCTCAGGTGCAGGCCCCTGACGACCACGCCATCGGCTTCGATGGTGAGGATGCTGCCGCTGCCGCCACCGTTGACAGTGACCTTGCCGCCACCGTCCAGGGTGATGCGTTTCCTGATGACTACCGGACCGGAATATTCTCCCGGTGGCGGTTTCAGGGTGCCGCCTTCGGGCGTGATTTCCACGTAGAGCTGCAGGGGCGGGAGCGCAAGCGCCGGTTGAAGCAGCAGCAACAGCAGCAGAAAGCCAAAGAGTTTCCCGTGGGGCATTGCCGGTGTGGTCAGAATGAGAAAGCAACAAGCCTAGCTGCAGGGGGCACAGGGAGCATTAATCCATGTCAATTGAAGGCAATTCGCGGCCGCTTTCAAGAATCAGGGCTTCGGCGTCTTTGCCGTAGCGCCGGATCCACTGGGTCAGTACCTGATCACTGATGCCGGCGCTGCCAGCCATGGAGAGCGAAGCGAAGGCTGGTAGTCCCCAGTAGCCGCGAGGCCGCACTATTTTCCCGGCGTGCCTTGCGCCAGAGGGAAAATAAAGTAGGCCTCCGAACGCGGCGTCCAGTCATATGGGAGTCAAGTACGGAGCAGCAACGAGCTTGCGAAGTTGTTGCGTAGTGCTTGGTGACCAGGACGGCTGGGGCACAAATAGGTTGTCAAAGGCTGAGTCGATTTTGGGGACTGGGATGTCCCAAAATCTATCACGAGGCCGAAGACACGCTTGCTGAAGACTGCAGCTGTTTCTTCAGGCGCTGCAGTCCTTCGTCTGACAGCCGGTCCCGGCGGGAAATGCCGGGGCGGGGCGTGTGGCGGGTGTTCATGGGATATCGGCAATACGCAAAAACCCCGGCACAGGGCCGGGGTTTTCATGGTTTGAACCGGAAACCGGCTGTCAGCCCAGGTTACCGGCCACGAAGTCCCAGTTGACCACGTTGAAGAAGTCGGCGATGTACTGGGGGCGCACATTACGCTTGTCGATGTAATAGGCGTGCTCCCAGACGTCGATGGTCAGCAGGGGCGTCTTGCCGTCACGCAGGGGGTTGCCTGCGCCGGAGGTGTTGACGATCTCCAGGGAGCCGTCGCGGTTCTTTACCAGCCAGGTCCAGCCACAGCCGAAGTTGGTGGCGGCGGAGGTGGAGAATTTCTCTTTGAAATCGGCGAAGGAACCGAAAGCCGCGTTGATGGCATCGGCCAGGGCGCCGGAAGGCTCGCCACCGCCGTTGGGGCTCATGCAGTTGAAATAGAAGGTATGGTTCCATACCTGAGCGCCATTGTTGAAGATGCCGCCTTCGGATTTCATCACGATGTCTTCCAGGCTGGCGTTCTCGAATTCGGTGCCGGGTACCAGGTTGTTCAGATTGGTGACATAGGTTGCATGGTGCTTGTCGTGGTGGAACTCCAGGGTCTCGGCAGAGATGTTGGGTTCCAGGGCGTCCTTTGCATAGGGCAGATCAGGCAATGTATGAGTCATTCATGTTCTCCGTTTTATATCTTTAGTGATTTACTGGGTTATTATTGTGCTAAGGTTATTCGGAATCGGGACAAAATGCAATAATGTCCGCCATGAAAAATGAAAATAAAGGTGAAAAAGGCTTCGATGCCATTGCCCTGGGGCTGTTTGCCAGCCGCCTCGAATCTGTTTGTGACGAAATGGGGGCGGTGCTGCGCAATGCGGCTTTTTCGCCCAATATCCGTGACCGCCTGGACTATTCCTGCGCCATATTCGATGCCCGGGGAGAACTCGGTGCCCAGGCGGCCCATATTCCGGTGCATCTGGGCAGCATGGCCTATGCCATGGGGGATATCGTCGATCGCCTCAGCTGGCAGGCAGGGGATCAGGTCATTCTCAACGATCCCTACCTGGGCGGCACCCATCTGCCGGATATCACGCTGATCGCTCCCGTGTTCGCCGGTGAAACCCTGATGGGCTTCGTGGTCAACCGTGCCCATCACGCCGATATCGGCGCGGACACCCCCGGTTCCATGCCGGTATCGTCTTCTCTGGAGGAGGAGGGCATGGTCATCGAGCCGGTGCACCTGGTCCGGGCGGGTGAACGGGACCATGAGGTATGGAACGGCATACTTGCAGCGACCCGCAATCCCAGGGCGGCAGAAGGGGATCTGACCGCACAGCTCAGCGCCAACCGGGCGGGCAGGCAGCGCCTGCAGGCGCTGATCGAAGAACAGGGGACAGCTGTTTTTTCAGCAGGCATGGAGGCGCTGAACGCCTACGGGGAGCGTCTTGCCCGGTCTGTACTGGAGAAGATCCCGGATGGCAGCTATACGTTCACGGACTGGCTGGACGATGATGGCCAGGGTCAGGAACGGATTCCCATTCAGGCCAGAGTCACGGTTCGGCAGGGACATATCGAGGTGGATTTCACCGGCACCGCCGAACAGGTATCGGGCAATGTCAACTGCCCCCTGTCGGTCGCTGCCGCTGGCGTATACTACGTGTTTCGCTGCCTCATGCCTCCCCAGACGCCGGCCTGCGCCGGTGTGTTCCGCAACATCAGCCTGCACGCACCGGCAGGCTGTCTGGTCAACGCACGCTTTCCGGCGGCGGTGGCGGCGGGCAATGTGGAGACCAGCACACGGGTTGTGGACGTGATCATGGGGGCGCTGGCACAGGCGATTCCTGATCGGATGGCTGCAGCCAGCCACGGCAGCATGAACAACCTCGCCATGGGGTCCGCAGCGCCGGGCGACAGCTGGGATTATTATGAGACCATGGGCGGCGGCATGGGCGCGAGCCGGGAGACGGCAGGTCTGAGCGCGGTGCAGACGCACATGACCAACACCCTGAATACGCCTGTCGAAGTGCTGGAACAGCAATACCCTTTGCGCATCCGGCGCTACCAGGTCCGCCGGGGTTCCGGAGGTGCAGGGAAGCACAGCGGCGGTGACGGCCTGGTGAGGGAGCTCGGGTTTCTCGCGGATGCGGAAATATCGCTGCTCACCGAGCGCAGACTGCTGGCGCCCTGGGGACTGGCGGGTGGCCGTAACGGGCTGTGTGGCCGCAATCTGCTGAACGGGGAGGCGTTGCCGCCCAAATGCCATCGCAGGGTAAAGGCCGGCGATGTGCTGACGATCGAAACCCCCGGCGGTGGCGGCTGGGGACATACAGACCGGGAGAAGGACTGAATCATGTGTGGTAGCTGTGGCGAACTGAGATTCGACGGCCAGCCGGCTGACCTGGCGGCCATTGCGCGCATGACGGAGCGGTTGCGGCCCCGTGGCCCGGATCATGGCGGCAGTTACAGTGACGGCGTGCTGGGTTTCGGTCACCGCCGCCTGTCTATCATCGACCTTTCCGAGAAATCCAATCAGCCCCTGGTGGACCAGGAACTGGGACTGGCGCTGGTATTCAACGGCACTATCTATAACTATCGGGAACTGCGCCGGGAACTGCAGCAGCGGGGCTACCACTTTTTCTCCGACGGGGATTCCGAGGTCATTCTCAAAGCCTGGCGGGAATGGGGGCAGGATTGCCTGGCGTATCTGCACGGCATGTTTGCCTTTGCCGTGTGGGACATGCGCGAGAAAGCCCTGTTCATGGCCCGGGACCGTTTCGGCATCAAGCCTTTCTACTGGAGCCGTGACGGGCAGCGGCTGCGGTTTGCCTCCAGCCTGCCGGCGTTGCTGGCCGGTGGTGGCGTGGATACCTCCATCGATGCCGTAGCGCTTCATTTCCAGTTCACCCTACACGGTGTGGTGCCGGCGCCGGGAACCCTGCTGAACGGTGTGCGCAAGCTGGAGCCGGCCACCTGGATGAAGATCGATGCCCATGGCCGGGAAATCACGGGGTGCTACTGGCGGCTGGACGCCACCCGCCCGGAAGAATCCCTGAGCGAACAGGAATGGGTGGACGCCACCCACGGTGCCCTGCGCAGTGCGGTGCGCAAGCGTAACGATGTCGCCGATGTGCCTGTGGGTGTGCTGCTCTCCGGCGGCCTGGATTCCAGCCTGCTGGTGGCATTGCTGGCGGAACTGGGCAAAGAGGATCTGCATACCTTCAGCATCGGTTTCGAGGACCAGCCCGAGGAGATTGGCAACGAGTTCGAGTATTCCGACCAGGTGGTGGAACGCTACCGCCCCCATCACCGCAAATTGCTGGTGCCCAACGACCAGGTGCTCGCCCGCCTGCCGGAAGCGGTGGACGCCATGGCCGAGCCCATGTTCGGTCAGGATGCGGTGGCTTTCTACCTGCTGTCGGAGCAGATTTCAAAAGAAATAAAAGTAGTACAGTCCGGGCAGGGCGCCGATGAGGTCTTCGGGGGCTATTTCTGGTATCAGCGCATCATGGAGGATGATGAAGGTGATTGTGCAGACCGGCTGCGCAAGACCTATTTCGACCGTGACCACGAGGAATACCTGCGCATGGTGCAGCAGCCCTTCCGTGGTGACGACTATACCGGTGACTATATCCGCCAGCGTTTGAACGAGCCCGGTGCCGATGAGTGTATCGATGCGGTGCTGCGGCTGGATGCCACGACGCTGATCGTGGATGACCCGGTAAAGCGCGTGGACAACATGACCATGGCCTGGGGACTGGAAGCGCGGGTGCCCTTCCTGGACCACGAACTGGTGGAGCTGGCGGCGCGCTGTCCGCCGCAGATCAAGTTTCAGTCTGGCGGCAAGCATCTGCTCAAGCGCGTGGCCCGGGGTATCGTTCCCGACGCGGTCATCGACCGTCCCAAGGGTTATTTTCCCATGCCTGCGCTGAAGTATGTGCGTGGCGAGTTCCTGGACTTCATGCGCGACATTCTGGATTCAAGGGCCTGCCGTGAGCGGGGACTGTACGAGCGGTCCTACGTGGACATGCTGCTGAGTGCGCCGGAAATGCACCACACCCGTATTCAGGGCAGCAAGCTGTGGCAGCTGGCGCTGCTGGAATTCTGGCTGCAGCGGAATGTGGATGCCCTGTGAACCAGCATGCGCGTGAATCTGCATGCAAATCAGGAAAAATATTGTATTGACTGCAGGGTAAATGTGTATATAATCGATTTCAGCTTGAAAGTACGTCTTATATTTATGCACGCCATTTCGAAGTTCCATCCGTAGTTCCTCGTTCTGTTCTTCATAAGTAAACGCAACACTTCTAGCAAAACTGCCTCCGTGAGGAGCTTTTATTACTCTTGAATTTATAGGATTTTATTATGTCTACTACTACCGGTACCGTTAAATGGTTCAACGAAGCCAAAGGCTTTGGTTTCATCGAGCAGGAAAACGGCCCAGACGTATTTGCTCATTTCAGCGCTATCCAAGGCTCTGGTTTCAAGACCCTGACCGAAGGTCAGAAGGTCGAGTTCACTGTCACCCAGGGCCAAAAAGGTCCCCAGGCAGAGAACATCGTAGCTATCTGAGTCATACCAGATCGCGACCGCCCTGCATTGCTGCGGGGCGGGCATGAAAAAGGCGAGGCCATCAGGCTTCGCCTTTTTTATTGGCTGTTGTCGCTCATGAAGGTTTCAAGCGATTGTCGTGCCATGGCTGTTTGTATGTGACGAGCATTCATCCGGTTATTTGACCGGATCCTCGAAGCCATCCTGGAACAGAAGGGTAACGGCCGGGCGGTTTTTCCTGATCAGGCGTACAAAGCGCACCTCCAGGTCTTCCTGGCCACCGTTGAAGATGCGGAAGTCGGCAGCATTGGCCATCTGGTTGTCGAAAAAGGCATGGGGCAGGTCGATGGTGGCGGTTTTCACCTTGCCGCTGTTGCTGCGGCTGACAGTTTCGCTGGCGATGATCCGGTTGCCGCTGTCCGGGTATTCGACCCACCAGGCGCTGTTGCCCTGATCGACGAAAGTCACCTTCAGTTGCCATGACTGCTGAAAGTCGGCGGCAAACAGGTCGTCGATGAAGAAGTAGAGGTAGTCCTGCCCGTTGGCATGATCCGTCAGGCGCCCTTCCCAGGATTCGCCGTTGTCCCGGTCGATCTCGTTGACGTGGTGATCGCTGCCACGCCGGCTGATGCCATCGCTGCCCACGTCCTTCTGTACCAGCCAGCGCTCGAGATTGCGCACCCAGGGCGCACCGTTCCAGCTGTGGCTGTGATCGTCGATCCAGTATTTGTCCTGGGCGGTTCTGAGCGCCACCCAGGCATCGGCACTGTTGTCGCGCTGTTTACCCAGGGAATGCCGCACCCAGTCCCAGTGGGTGGCGTAGGTGGACAGGTAACTGTCTTCGGGCACCACGTAGAGGCGCTTGGTGCGCATCTGCAGAGCCTTGAGGTTGGACATCCTGATGGCGTAGTAAAGATCTTTGGCGTGATAGCCGCAGGCGTTGTAACACTCGTTTTCCGCACCGATGGTGCGCTTGTCGGTCAGAAGTGGCCAGTCTTCGTTGATTTCGATATGGCCGTCCTGGGCAATGGTGGCGCCATAGGCGGGCGTATGGTTGAGGTGAAAGTTGAACAGCTCGGTAATGCCGTTGCGAATGCCCAGCCCCGCCTGCACCGCGTCCCGCGCCAGCAGGTTGGTGGCGCCGCTCCAGGTGTCGTCGAAAGGATAGTCCTCTCCCGTGTACACCAGCTTCCAGGCATAGTCGTCGGAGGGATCGCTGTTTTCACCGTTGGCGATCGTGACCAGGTCTTTCATGGCGGCCTGGAACCAGGTGTTGAATGCATCGAATGACAGGCCGTCTTTGGCCGCCTGGAAGGGAATGTCGAGGTCGAATTCGGTGTAATAGAACGCGCCGGGTACCTGTATGAAGAGCATGTCCGGGTCGGCGGCCATGCCCCAGCCGGTGAGCACCTGGCGGTACATGTCCTTGACGTGTTTCCAGACACAGCTGTTCCAGATGGGCAGGTGCCTGGCCTGGCCTTCCTGGTCTTTCCAGGTCTTGCTGATGTTGCAGTCGGACTTGACCCAGGCAGGCGCCCAGTTCTGGCCGCTCACCCAGATACGCAGCCAGTATTTTCCGGGCAGGGCGCGCTGATCGTCGAGCGAGGGAAATTGCATGCCCGCGGCAGAGTCGGCGGTGGTCGTGGAAAATTCACCTTTCCGTGGGTTGATCTGCCGCCAGCTGAGGTCGATGACCCGCACGTCGACATGATCGGCGGGCGAGGCTTCTTCGGAATAGAAACGTGTATCGTCCAGGGGAGAGGACCAGGACGGCAGGCGCCAGTCATCGCCGTTCACGACGGTGACAGCAGCCATGGTCCAGGAGGTATTCAGCAACAGGAGGGACAGGAGAAAGGTTCGCATGGCCATGGTTCAGGTCCTGTTGGGATCCACCAGCACCAGCCGGGTGCCGGAAGCGATGTCATGCCAGGCGCGTTTCTGGCTGTCGATCAGTATCCACAGGAAACCCAGCCCAAATGCCGCCAGTGAAACGACTGCCACGGCATAGCGTACGACAGCCTGCTTAAGGCTGGGTGAGCGGCCGTCGCTGGAGAACAGCATGATGCGCCAGGCGCGCATGCCGAGGGTCTGGCCGCCATGTGTCCAGAACCACAGGTGAAACCCGATGGCCACGGTGAACATCCAGATAGTCATAGCGGTCTGGTACAAGGGATAGTCTTTGATGTTCTCCAGGCCGAAACCGGCGGCCAGGGGCAGATAGACCAGGGTGAAGGCTGCAGCGACCAGTGCTGCAACCAGCACGCTGTCGTAGATGATGGCCGCCATGCGCCTGAACAGGCCTGGCTCGGCGGCGTTTGTGAGATCGATCGGTGCGTTTTTCATGGCGATCCAGTTTACCTGCTAAAAATAGTTTCAGGTAGTATTAGGGCATGACGCATTCCCGCCGGTATTTTCTGAGAAGGCTGCTGCGCCGGGTTCCCATGCCGGTGCTGGCGGCCCTGTTCGGCCTGCTGACGGGGGCTGCGGTCTGGATCGTCATCGATCCCATACAGACCAACGCCATCGGGAATATCTTCGACAAGGAACTGCGGGGGCAACTGGAGACCCGGGCCAGCGAATCCCTGGCCCGCTTCGACAGTTTTACCCAGTCCTATGTGAATACCGCCCGCCTGCTGGCTCACCACCGGCGCATGGCGGATTACCTGGAGCCTGTGTTCTGGTTTTCCACCGAGGGGGAAGCGCCCCTGCTGTATAAAAAGAAGGCGCCGGTCTGGTTGCCGGAAGATGCCATCGAGGGGTTGCCGGTGAAACCCAGCCTGGCGCTGTTGGCCGATCTCGAAGGCAATATCCGGGAGATCTACCAGCTGGGAGACAAGGCATTGCCCAGGGAAACCACCACCGAGCTGCAGCACGCGCTTGCCAACGAGCAGCAGCAGGCCTATATCACCCGGCTGGACGGGGATCTGTATATGCTGATTGCCGAGCGCGTGGAGGATGCCAGCTACAATCTCATGGGATCGCTGGTGTTGCTGATCAGGATAGATCAGGATTTCCTGAGGGCTTCGCAGCAGCGCGCCAGTAATTCCCAGACTACGGTGGCCCTGGTGGACGGGGAAACCCAGACCATTCTGGCCAGCAGCAGCAATACCGATCTGCTCGACGGGGCGAACATCAAGGCGCTGGAATCCGACTATGTCATTACCGCCCAGTCGTTCTTCGACTACGGCAATTCCCCGCTCAATCTGCTTTTCGCGACGCTCATCTCCCGGGACGTGGTCGAGGCTACCCGCCAGAGCATCATCGCCGTGGAACGCCGCCACAGGCTGACCGGCGCCGCTATCGTGGGCCTGATCTTCGTGCTGCTGTTCATCCTCATTTCCAGCCGTATCAACCGCCTGCTGAAGCGGGTGGCCAAGTTTTCCAGCCGGGCGCTGCAGATCGAACATCCGACACCCCAGGGCGGCAACCAGCTGCTGATCATGGAAGACTGGATACGCAGCTTCACCCAGGCGGTGATGCGGGCCAGGGAGGAAATGCGCGCCAAGTACACCGCGGAGATCCAGGAACGGGAAGCGCTGAAAACGGCGGTGCTGGATGCTTCTCTCGATCCCATCGTGACGATCGACCAGGCGGGCCGTATCGTGGATTTCAACCCCACGGCGGAAATGATCTTCGGTTACGACAGGGATGAGGTGCTGAACCAGTCGCTGGATCAGCTCATACTGGACAAGGGCTCGCGCGAGGCGTTCAACAGTCTGCTCTATGACTGCCTGGAAGAGCAGGTGCCGGAGACACCCACCGTGCTGCGCACGCTCAGCGCCCGCCGCAAAGACGGCAAGCTGTTTCCCGTGGAAGTTGCCATCAAGCCGGTGATGCTGGAAGACAGGCTGTTTTTCACGACCTATATCCGGGATATATCCGAGCGCAAGCGCCAGGCGCAGGAAATCGCCAGCCTGGCCGCCTTTCCCGGTGAAAGCCCGCTGCCGGTGCTGCGTATCAACCAGCCTGGTGTGGTCATCTATGCCAACAAGGCCAGCGATGCCCTGCTCGAATACTGGGGCTGCAAGCGCATGCAGACGGTGCCGATCTACTGGAAGCGCCTGGTGGACAGGATTCTGGAAAGCGGCCGCGCCCGGGAAGTGGAAGTGGAAACCAGCGGAGGGGTGTTCTCCCTGCTGCTGGCGCCGGTGGCCAATCTTGGCTATGTGAACGTGTATGGGCGTGACATCACGGCCATCCGTCAGGCAGAGGAAGAGGCGCGCCACCGCCAGAACGAGCTTATCCATGTTTCCCGTCTCAGCACCATGGGCGAAATGGCCACGGGTATCGCCCACGAGCTGAATCAGCCCCTTTCCGCCATCGTCAATTTCGCCAACGGCTGTGCGCGGCGTATCCGACTGGGCATCGGCGAGAAAGAAGAGCTGGTCAGGGCTATGGAGCAGATCTCCCTGCAGGCCAAGCGCGCGGGTGAGATCATCAAGCGCCTGCGCGGCATGGTGACCCGTCAGCAGCCGGTGCGTGAATACGCGGACCTGAATGCCCTGGTCAAGGATGCCTGCGCCCTCATCGCCCATGACCGGCAGAAACTGCGTATCACCATCGAACTGCTGCTCAGCCGCCAGCCGGTGATCGCCAGAATCGACCCGGTGCAGATCGAGCAGGTGATTCTGAACCTGTTGCGAAATGCCCTGGATGCACTGGGGGACCGGCCCGATGAAGACCGCCATCTGCTCATCGAAACCGGATTCAGTTCGCAGGGAATGGCTTTCATCCGGGTCAAGGACAACGGCAGCGGCATCGCGGCGGAAGACCTCAAGCACCTGTTCGATCCCTTCTTCAGCACCAAGAAGACCGGTATGGGCATGGGTTTGTCGATCAGTCAGACAATTGTTGCCGAACACAATGGTAGAATCATGGCCGATTCCCTCAAAGGAAAGGGGACGGTGTTTACCATTGAATTGCCTGCCAGCAGCGTCATTGCCGAGAGTATTGCCTCATGAACGAAAGCCAGAACCAGCCCCAGCCCACTGTTTTCGTGGTGGACGATGATGAAGCCATGCGCAGCTCCCTGCAGTGGCTGATCGAATCCGTGGGGCTGTCCGTAGAATGTTACGATTCCGCCGAGGCGTTTCTCGATGCCTACTACCCCGGCCGCTCGGGCTGTCTGCTGCTGGACGTGCGCATGCCCGGCATGGGAGGCCTGGAACTGCAGGAATACCTGCGGCGCCACGAGATCAGCATACCCGTCATCATCATCACCGGCCACGGCGATGTGCCCATGTCCGTGCGTGCCATGAAGGAAGGCGCCATCGATTTCATCGAAAAGCCCTTCAACGACGAACTGCTGCTGGATGCCATACGCAACGCCCTGTCCGTCGATGAGCAGCAGCGCTGGGAACAGTCCCAGCGCGCCGAACTGGCGTCACGCCTGTCTTTGCTCACGCCCCGTGAGCATGAGGTCATGGACATGGTGACAGCGGGTAAGTCCAACAAGGAAATCGCCAACGCCCTGGGCGTGTCCGCCAAGACCGTTGAGGCTCACCGCGCCAAGGTCATGGACAAGATGCAGGCCGGCTCCCTGGCGGAACTGGTACGCATGTCCATGCTGGCTTCCGGTTCGTAGATATATTCAGCCGATCCGGTTCAACCCGTACAAAGCCGCCACCCGGTAGGCTTCGGCCATGGTGGGGTAGTTGAAAGTGGTCTCGGCAAAATAGCGCAGATTGTTGCCGCTGCCGGGCTGGGACATGATGGCCTGGCCGATGTGGATGATCTCGGCCGCTTCCTGACCGAAACAGTGGATGCCCAGGATCTCCAGGGTTTCACGGTGGAACAGGATCTTCAGCATACCGGTGGTATGGAATAGAAGACACTAATAAATTGGCATCCTCTAGAAAAAGCCTCCAGTATCTACACCAGTCGAGAGGAAAACAGCCAGATTCCCACGGTTTCCATGCCACCAGGGGGGCCACCATTTCAGCGTTGATTTTACAGCCACCGGCCCAGCAGTCGTCCTGCCGCCATCGGCAAAAGGGATGAAAACTGTAAATCAGAATGGGAAGGAAGTGTTACTGACCTCTCGGTATCTCCTCAGCCTCCAGATGCCGCCGTTTATGAATGACGGCTAGCACTTCGATGAGATCATCAGATTTGATCTCGTACAGAATTCGGTAGGAATACAGCCCCAGTTCTCGTATCGCATCTTCGTTTAGTTCGGGTACTTTCCTGCCCTTGCGGGGAAGTGCATCCAGCCCGATGGTTTTTTTGATGAGTTCTTCACTGACCCGCTGGGCATACAGCGGCGAGCCCTGAGCGATGTAATCATGAATATGGCGAACCTGGGACTTGGCGTGAGCCGTCCACTTCACCACGATTGAATATCCTTCAACACTTCCTCAGCGGTTTGCGTTTTACCTTCGGCAGCATCCTGTTGACCCCGGCGGATATTCTCCAGCACATACAGCCGGTAAATCATCTCTTCGGTATCGACAGTATCTGGTAGTTGCTGGATCGTGTTGAGTGCATCTTGTTTTGCGGAGTGCATCTTGTTTTCCTCGCTGAGGTTAATGAGCAGCCTGCCGAATCACCGTATCGATCATGTTGATGATAGTAACCACAGAGGTCGGAGTCAAATCACTCCAAGTCATTGAATTTGCTTGATATCACCCTGATTTGACTCCGACCCCTTACATCGTTCGAAGATATTCTCAGCCGATCCGGTTCAGCCCATACAGCGCCGCCACCCGGTAGGCTTCGGCCATGGTGGGGTAGTTGAAAGTGGTCTCGGCGAAGTAGCGCAGGTTGTTGCCGCTGCCGGGCTGGGACATGATGGCCTGGCCGATGTGGATGATCTCGGCCGCTTCCTGACCGAAACAGTGGATGCCCAGGATCTCCAGGGTTTCACGGTGGAACAGGATCTTCAGCATACCGGTGGTATGGCCTGATATCTGCGCCCTGGCCAGGTTCTTGAATTCCGCCCGGCCTACCTCGAAGGGGACATTCTGTTTGGTCAGCTCGGCTTCGGTGCGCCCCAGCGAGCTGATTTCCGGGCTGGTGTAGATGCCCGTGGGTACTTCGTCCACCAGCCGCCAGTCCACCTTGCCTTCGGCGATGAAGGTGCCGACGAAGCGTCCCTGGTCGTAGGAGGCCGAGGCCAGCCCCGGCGGGCCGGCCACATCGCCCACGGCATAGATGTGCTCCTGGCTGGACTGGAAACGGTCGTTGGTTTCGATCTGCCCCCGGGAGTTGATCGCTATGCCCAGCGCTTCCAGCCCCATGTCGGCGGTATTGCCGCTGCGCCCGTTGGCCCACAGCAGGATTTCTGAGCGGATCACCCGACCGGACTTGCAGGTCAGGGTAACACTTTGTTCATCGGCCACTACGGATCCGAGGGCCTCGTTGTGCAGCAGCAGCACGCCCTGGTCGCGCAGGTGGTAGCTGAGCGCATCTGTCACCTCGTCGTCGAGGAAGGACAGCAAACGGTCGCGGGTGTTCACGAGGTTTACCTTCACGTCCAGGTTGGCGAAGATGGAGGCATACTCGCAGCCGATGACGCCAGCGCCGAAAATGGTGACCTGGCGCGGTGTATGGTCCATGTCCAGCAGGGTATCGCTGTCACGGATGCAGGGATGGCTGAAATCCAGTTCCGCGGGCCGCCAGGGGCGGGAGCCCGTGGCAACGATGAACTGCGCCGCTTCCAGCGTCTGGGTGCTGCCATCGAGGTTGACCACTTCCAGGGTATGGGCATCGGTAAAACGTCCCCGGCCATGAAAAACGTGGACGTGATTGCGTGTGTAATAACGGTGCAGCATGCTGACCTGCTGGCTGATCACCTGGTCGGAGGTGTGCAGCAGCTGTGGCCAGCTGATCTCTGCGGCAGACAGGGTGTGTTCGAACAGAGGGTGGTGGCGGTAGTCGGCCAGCAGTTGTATGGCATGGCGCAGCGCCTTGCTGGGAATGGTGCCCCTGTGGGTGCAGTTGCCGCCCAGCTGCAGGCCTTCCTCCACCACGGCCACTTCCTTTCCTGCCTTGGCCAGGCGCATGGCGGCACCTTCCCCCCCGGGGCCGCTGCCAATAACGATGACATCATATGTACTCATGGTTTTCCTTCTGTGGTTCCGTTTCTGCTGACAGGTGCCATATTGGCATAAATCGGAGTGGAATTTCTGTTTCCGAATGGCATCGGGAAGAGGAAAATCTGCCGGCAGTGTGAAGATGACAGAAAACCAAGTGAATTACCGGGTATTTGACAATTGTTCTTGAATAGCAGATTAGATATACATATATTGGCATAAGTTTACTGATTACATAGAGAATTACCATGAAATTTCACACGGCAATCCTGGCTTCAGGCTGGTTGTTTCTTTCCCTGCTGAGCATTTCTGCCCAGACCAACGGCCAGGTGGAGGCCATCTATTATGATGTCGATGACGTGGTCAAACAGGGTGCCTTGCTGGTCAAGCTCAAGGATACGGAACAGCAGGCTGCGCTGCGCCGTGCAGAAGCCGACCTGCGTGCGGCCCAGGCGGTGCTCGATGACGCCAGAAAGAATTACCGGCGGATCAAGGATCTGTACACGAAGAAACTGGTGTCCAAGTCCGACGTGGATGATGCCCAGGTGTCCCTGAATACGGCCAGGGCAAAGCTCGATGTCGCACAGGCCGCGCTGGAGCAGGCCAGGGAACAGCTGGCCTACACCCGCATCACCGCGCCCTATACGGGTATTGTGACCGAGCGCCACGTGCAGGTGGGTGAGGTGGCGCATCCGGGCACACCGCTGATGAGCGGCATTTCCCTGCAGGAATTGCGCGTGGCGGTGGACGTTCCCCAGAGCCTGATCGTGGCCATACGGGAAAAGAGCCGGGCACAGGTGGAGCTCCCCGGGGGCAACTGGATAGAAGTCAGTGATCTGACCGTCTTTCCCTTTGCCGATCCTTCTTCCAATACCTTCAAGGTGCGCCTGCAGCTGCCCAAGAATATCGACCGCCTGTTTCCCGGCATGCTGGTGAAGACCGCGTTCGAAACCGGTGTTGCTCCCGCGCTGATCGTACCCGCCAGTGCCGTGGTGTACCGTTCAGAGGTGACCTGCCTGTATGTGCGTGACGAGGATCAGCAGATACGCTTCCGTTATGTGCGTCTGGGAGATCCTCTGGGCGAAGAGGCCCTTACCGTGCTGTCGGGTCTGCAGGAAGGGGATGAGGTGTTTCTCGATCCTATCGCTGCCGGCGCCGAGCTGAAACGTCAGCGCCGCAAGGCCGGGGAGAGCCAGGCAAATGAGTGAGCGGAAGCTGGGTTTCTCCGGCTCTATTGCCCGCAAGTTTCAGGACACGCAGATCACCCCGCTGCTGGCCCTGCTGGGCATGTTGCTGGGGGTGTTTGCAGTCCTCATCACGCCGCGGGAGGAAGAGCCGCAGATCAACGTGACCTTTGCCAATGTCTTCATTCCCTTTCCCGGTGCGGCGGCTCAGGAAGTGGAAAGCCTGGTGTCCACGCCTGCCGAGCAGGCGCTGTCCGAGATCGAAGGCATCAAACATGTGTACTCGTCCTCCATGCCGGGCATGTCGGTGCTGACCGTGCAGTTCAAGGTGGGCGAGGATCGCACCGATGCCATCGTGCGCCTCTACAGCAAGATTTTCTCCAAGCTCGACTGGTTGCCGCCCAACCTGGGCGTGGGCCAGCCCATCGTCAAGCCCAAGGGTATCGATGACGTGCCTATCGTCAGCGCCACCCTGTGGAGCAAGGACCCCGCTATGGGCGCCTATGAACTGGGGCGGGTGGCCCATGCCATCGAATCCGAACTCAAGCGCGTTCCCGGCACGCGGGATATCTACACCATCGGCGCACCCGAGCGGGTGGTGAAAGTGACCATCGATCCCCAGTCACTGGCCGGACACGGCATCGACCTCAACGATCTGCGCCTTTCCCTGCAGGCGGGCAATGCTTCGCGGGACAATATCAAGGTTACGGCAGACAACCGGGAGATCCTGGTGCAGGCGGGCGTTTTCCTCAGCAGCCCTTCGGAGATCGTGGACCTCGTGGTGGGCAGCAAGGATGGCAAGCCCGTGTATCTGCGGGATGTGGCACATGTGGAGGAAGGCGCCGACCGTCCTGTAAATTATGTCTGGACCGGGCCAGGTGCTGCTGGCTCTGAGGCCGGACTGAAGCTGGACGGGCAGTATCCGGCGGTGACCATCGCCGTGGCCAAGAAGCCGGGTACCAACGCGGTGCAGATTGCCCAGCGGGTGATCAAGCGTTTTCAGGAACTCGAAGGCACTTTCATTCCCGATGGCGTGGAGGTGAGCATCACGCGCAACTACGGCGCCACGGCAGACGCCAAGGCCAGGAAGCTCATTAGCAAGCTCATTTTCGCGACCTCCTCGGTGATCCTGCTCGTGCTCATCGCTCTTGGCTGGCGGGAGGCCATCATCGTGGGTGTGGCGGTGGCCGTTACCCTGGCGATCACCCTGTTCGCTTCCTGGGCCTGGGGCTTTACCCTGAACCGGGTCTCCCTGTTTGCCCTGATCTTCTCCATCGGTATTCTGGTGGATGACGCTATCGTAGTGGTGGAGAACATTCACCGCCACCTGTCCATGGGGGGAAAGAAACTGCTGGAAGCCATCCCTGCCGCCGTGGACGAGGTGGGAGGCCCCACAATTCTGGCGACCTTCACCGTCATTGCCGCCCTGCTGCCCATGGCCTTCGTCACCGGCCTCATGGGGCCTTACATGAGTCCCATCCCCCGCTGCCAGCCATGGAGAGCGAAGCGAAGGCTGGTAGACCCCAGTAGCCGCGAGGCCGCACTGTTTTCCCGGCGTGCCTTGCGCCAGAGGGAAAACAAAGTAGGCCTCCGAACGCGGCGTCCAGTCATATGGGAGTCAAGTACGGAGCAGCAACGAGCTTGCGAAGTTGTTGCGTAGTGCTTGGTGACCAGGACGGCTGGGGCACAAATAGGTTGTCAAAGGCTGAGTCGATTTTGGGGACTGGGATGTCCCAAAATCTATCACGAGGCCGAAGACACGCTTGATCAATGCCTCCATGGGCATGCTGATCTCCCTGGCCGTGGCATTCATCTTCACTCCCTGGCTTACCAATACCTTGCTGTCCTCCGTGGCCCATGAGCACAGTGAGGGAGAAAACACAGACGCAAGAAGGGGAAAGCTGGACCGCTTCTTCGGCGCTGTCATGCGACCCTTCCTGCATGAGAAGCGCGGGCGCCGCAACCGCTGGTTTCTGCTCATCGGCATCCTGATCCTCATCGGGGCATCCATTTCCCTGGTGGTGGGCAAACAGGTCATCATGAAAATGTTGCCTTTCGACAACAAGTCCGAGTTCCAGGTGGTGCTGGACATGCCGGAAGGCACTTCGCTGGAACAGACCAGCTTCACCCTGAACGAGATCGCCAGCTACCTGGCCACGGTGCCCGAAGTGAAGGACTACCAAGTATATGCAGGTACCGCTGCCCCTATCAGCTTCAATGGCCTGGTGCGCCAGTATTACCTGCGCGAGGGCGCCTATCTGGGCGATATCCAGGTGAACCTGGTGGACAAGCACCACCGCGACCGTAAGAGCCACGAGATCGCCCTGTCCGTGCGCGACCGTGTGCAGGCCATCGCCAGCGGTTACGACGGCAATGCCAAGATCGTCGAAGTGCCGCCAGGGCCGCCTGTGCTGTCTCCGCTGGTGGCCGAGATCTACGGCATCGACTATGAAGGCCAGATCGAAGCGGCGAAAAAGGTGGAAGACGTATTCGAGGACACGCCGGATATCGTGGACGTGGATGATTCCGTGGAATTTCCTTCTGACAAGGCGGTGGTGATCGTGGATCGTGTGCGCGCTGCCCGGCTGGGGCTGTCACAGTCCGATGTCGCACAGGCGCTGTCCGCGGTACTGGACGGTGAGGACATGGCGTATATCCACGGCACCAACCTCAAGTACGCCGTGCCCATTCGGGTGCGGCTGAGCGAGGCAGCAAGGGCGGATCTCGACCAGGTGCTGGCGTTCAAGATCCGTAACCGCGACGGCGTGTTTGTGCCGCTTTCGGAAATCGTCTCTGTGGTGCCCTCGCAGCGTGAATACAGTATTCATCACAAGGATCTGTTGCCCGTGGTCTATGTCACCGGGGACATGGCCGGCAAGACAGACAGTCCCCTGTATGGCCTGTTCGATATCTCCTCCCGCCTGAAAAAGCAGGATGGGCCTGAACAGTGGTTTCTGGGTAAGCGCCAGAGAATCAGCCCTCTTGCAGCTTACTGAGGGTGACGTTCCAAGGTAGCAGGGCCTCGATCTCTTCAACTGTACTGGCCCCACCAATGTGCTGCAGCACATGGTGGATG